>JBDUAS010000225.1:0-11689 GCA_040004535.1 Deltaproteobacteria bacterium | reverse complement strand
AAGACGCTCGCGTACCTCGACGACATCTACGCCGGCCGGATCTCGACGCAGTTCTCGGATCCGCTCAGCATCGAGAAGGCCGTGCTCGAGAGCGACCTCGTGATCGGCGCCGTGCTGATCGCGGGTGCGCGCGCGCCTCGCCTCGTCACCAAGAAGATGGTGAAGGAGATGGAGGGTGGCTCGGTCATCGTCGACGTGTCGATCGATCAGGGTGGCTGCATCGAGACCGCTCATCCGACGACGCACGACAACCCGACCTACCTGGTCGACGACGTCATCCACTACGGCGTCGCGAACATGCCGGGCGCGGTGCCCCGGACGTCGACGTACGCGCTGACGAACGCGACGATCCGCTACGTCGCGCTGCTCGCCGACGGCGGCCTCGAGAAGGCCGTCGCGAAGACCCCCTATATGGTGAGCGGAATCAACACGTACAAGGGCTCCGTGCCCCACGCGGCGGTCGCCGAGGCGCTCGGCGTGCCCCACACCGCGTTCAAGGCCTAGTATAGTTTCGGGTGTTTGCGAGATCCGATCTCACGGGAACAATCCCGCGCGGGGACCGGTAAACACCCCTGAATGCAGGCCGCGAAACAAAAACGCAGCGACTTCGAGCGCCAAGCGCTGGTCCACATGGATTCGCTGTTCGGAGCGGCCTACCGGCTGACCCGCAACGCGCGCGACGCCGAGGACCTCGTCCAGGACTCGCTGCTCCGCGCCTATCGCTTCTGGGATTCGTTCCAGCGCGACTCGAACTGCAAGGCGTGGCTGCTCCGCATCGTCACGAACACGTTCATCAACGAGTATCAGCGCAAGAAGCGCTCGCGCGAGGTGCTCGATGCGGCGTCGGCGGAACAAGACGCGACCGACGGCGTGTTGGTCCAGGCGCTGGCGGCCGACAAGCAGTCGCCGCAGCAAGCGATGCTCGCGGCGAGCGTGTCGGACGATGTCCAGCGCGCGCTCGAGCAGCTGCCGGAGGATTTTCGTACTGCCGTGATCCTGTGTGACATGCAGGGCCTCTCGTACAAGGAGATCGCCGAGATCATGGAGTGCCCCGTCGGCACCGTGATGTCGCGCTTGTTCCGCGGGCGCAAGCTGCTCGCGGCGGCGCTGCGCGAGTTCGCCGTGTCGGAAGGCTACGTCAAGGACGTCAAGGAATCGGGAACCAACGATCTCGAGAAGTACCGAGCTGCGAAGGCAGCACGGGGAGACAAGTAACGATGAGTTTGTGTGAAAGCATCGATACGCTGGCGATGGCCTACCTCGACGACGAGCTCGCGAGCGAAGAGCGCCGCGAGCTCGAGACCCACCTCCACGACTGCACCGCGTGTCGCGCGGAGGTCGATGGTGCGCGCGCCGATCAAGCATTGATCCAGACCTCGCTGGTCGCGCCGCGCATGACCGACACGATGCGGATCCGGCTCGTCCGCTCGCTCGACGAGGAAGACAAGGTCACCTCGATCGCGACCCGCAAGCGCCGGTTCACCCAGCTCGCACTTCCGGGTGCGGCGATCGCGGCGGCCGCAGCGGCAATGTTCGTGTTCGTCGGCGTCAACATGAAGCCGTCGACGCGCGAAGCCGGTTCGGTCGCGATGGCAGGCGTTCGCCAGCAGACCCGTGCGCTACCGCTCGAGGTCCAGGGCCCGCGCACCAGCGAATGGGTCCGCCAATATGCGGCGGTCGCGCCGCCGCAGCTCGAGACACCGGGTGGCAGCCAGCTGCTCGGCGCGCGCATGCTGCCCGGCGGTGTCAACGGTCACGACGGCACGCTGCTGTCGTACGACATCACCGTCGGCGGGCGTCACGTCGTGCTGTCGCTGCTCGTGATCCAGGACGTCCGGGCCGAAGAGATGCAGGACGGCGAAGAAGTCGATGCCGGCGGCCGCATGGTCCGCGTCATCCAGAGCAACGGTCACAATGCGGTCACGGTCACCGACGCCGGTCATCGCGGCTACATGTTCATGGCGGACGAGCTGCCGATCGCGGACCTGATCGCCCTGGTCGGACGCACGAGTCTGGTCGGCCCACAGTAAAGCGCGGCTAGTTCCGCTATGATCGCGGCCAGGGATGAACCGCCGCGTTCTGCTCATCGATGCCGATCCTGCGTTTCGAGACACCCTGACTCGCGAGCTGGCTCGCTACAAAGTCGTGGTGACAACGGAGCCCGACGCCGAGCGGGCGTTGGCACTCGCGGGGGCCGGGGCACCCGCGCTGATCCTGTTGACGATCGAGGAAGCCGACAAGAAGTCGGGCTTTCGCGTGTTCGAGAAGTGCAAGAAGGGCGCGCTCTCGAAGACGCCGATCATCCTGGTCACCGGCTCGGTCCCGCCGGAGAGCTTCGCGAAGCACCGCAATCTGAAGGTTCACGCCGACGAGTACATCGACAAGCGCTCGATGTCGACGCACGAGCTGGTCGGCAAGATCGACGGCTTGATCGCGCTCGGCGATCCGGAAGAGGACGAGCTGGCGATTCCGGTCGAGGACGAGATCCCGATGGAGATCGCCGAAGGCGATGTCGTGCTCGACGAGGTCGTCGGCGATGACCAGGGCGATCAGCCGGCGCTGCTCGCGCACGAGCCGCCGGTCCTCGAAGAGCCCGACGCGCACGACGAGTTCGAGACCAACGAAGGGCGCACGGTCAGCAGCGACGGCTTGACGGTCGACTCGGTCGTCGAGGCCGAGACCGATGCCGCGTTCGACGCCCTGATGGGCGGCGGATTCGGCGATCCCGAGCCCGAGCCGTCGGCCGAGATGATCGCGGAGCAAGGCGAGCACCGCGAGCAAAGCGCGACGATTCCCCCGGTCCAGCCGGAGTCCAACCCGGTCGACGAGGCGCTCGCCGGCGCTGAAGAAGCGGTGTCGGTGCCCGAGTTGATTCACGACGGCCGCGGGCGCGGCACGACGCCGCCGCCGCTCATCGATTCGGTGCCCGCGATCATCCTCGATTCGCCTCACCACGTCGACGAGATGTACGCGCCCCGCTTGGACGAAGGCGCGGTGCCCGAGCCCGTGCCGGATCAGGAGCCGCACCTGCCGCCGGTCGTCGCGGACTCGCTGCCCGAATCGATCGATGTCGCCGCGCTCTCCGATGCCGCGGATGCCGACGCGGCGCACGCCGCACTCGATGACTTGCACCCGGAAGAGCACGCCGTCGCGCAGGTCCATGAAGAGATAGCGGAGGACGGCGAGCGCGCCGAGACCACGATGGCCGGCGCGACGGATATGTACGCCGCGCACGACGACGTCGACGAGGACGATCCCCGGATGGAGTCGCAGCCGGCGATCCTGATCGACGACGACGAGCTCGTACCGCTCGACGACGAGTTGCCGGTCGAGGTCGAAGAGCCCGGGCACGAGCCGTCGACGACCCAGCAGATTCCTCACGCACCGGTCGTCGCCGATGCGGCACCGCGCGGCCGCGCCGGCTCGACCACTTCGTCGCCGGTCGACCTGAGCCAACCGGCGCGCGGGGGCAGCGGTTCGCACCCGGCGATCGACCTCGGGCTCGACGTCGTCGCCGAGGACGCACGCAGCGAGCAATCCGGTGTCTACGACCGCCGCGCACTCCGCAAGATCGGCGAGCTCGAGCGCCAGATCGCGCAGCTCAAGACCGAGCTGGAGCGCGCACGCGCGGCGGGCGAGACCGCCGCCAAGGGCGGCCGCGAGTCCCAGTTCCTTCACCTCCGCGAGTCGATTCTCGCGAAGGACAAGGAGCTCAAGCAGTACAAGAACGACCTCGCGACCCGCGAGAGCGAGCTCGCCGAAGCGACCGAGCTGGTGAAGCAAGCGCAGGCGGCGAAGGCCGCGCTCGACGCGAAGCACGGCGAGCTCGAGCGTCGCGCCGCGGAAGATGCCGCGAAGGCGCAGAAGCTCGGCGCCGCGCACAGGGCGAGCGAAGGCCAGGCGTCGCAGCTGCAGCAGGCGCTCGAGCGTGCCGAGAAGGCGACCGCCGCGGCAGACGCCGCGCGCGCCCAGCTCGAGCAGGATCTCGCGACCGAGCGTGCGACCGGCAAGGCGTCGGCGTCGGAGTCCGAACGGCTGTTGCGGACCGAGCGCGAACAGCTCGTCCAGCGCCACCAGCAAGAGCTCGCGGCTGCGGCCGCTGCCGCCGACGAAGCGCAGATCAGCGCGCTCGCGGCGTTGCGCGACGAGCTCGAGAACACTCACGACAGCGAGCTCGAGCAACAGATCGAGGCGCTGCGCCGCGCGCACGCGCAGGAGCACGAGGCTGCGCTCGCCGCGCTCGAGAAGCAGCATTCGAGCATCACCGTCGCGCTCAAGGCGGAGCATGCCGGCGAGCAGAGTCGGGTGAAGAGCGACCTCGGCGGCCAGATCAGCCAGCTCCGGGCCGCGCTCGCCGAGGCGAAGGCGGCGCACGAGGACGCGATCACCGCCGCGATGGGCACGCACGCGAGCTTGCTCGAGCAGCAGGCCGACGCGCACGCCGCCGTGCTCGCCCGGCAAGCGAACGAGCAGCGCGTCGCGATCGAGGAGCGCGAGCGCGCACACGCCACGGCACTCGCCGACAAGGACCGCACCCACCACGCGCTCGTCACCGAGGCCACGCAAGCCGCCGCGTCTGCCGCCGCCGAGCGCGAGCGTCTCGTCGCGGCCGCCGGCGCGGAGCGCGACCGCGCCGTCGCCGACGCGATCGCCGATCGCGATGGTGCGACCGACAAGCTCCGCCGCGAGCACGCCGCCGCGCTCGCCGAGCGCGACCAGGCGTTCGAGCAGCTCCAGCGCGAGCACACCGCGCAGCTCGCCGAACAAGACCGCGCGCTCGCCCAACGCCTCGCCGATCAAAAACGCGCCCACGACGACGCCCTCGCCGCCAGGATGCGCGAGGCCGAGGATCAGGCGATCGCGCAAGCCGCGACGCTGTCCGACGTGCGGACCGAGCTCGAACGAGCGCGCGCCAGCCACGCCGCCGAGCTCGAGCGCACCCGCGCCGATCATGCCCGCGAGGTCGACGAAGCCCATCGCGCGGCCGAGGCCGCCGCCGCGCAGCACGAAGCTTCGCGCGGCGAGCTTCACGAGCAGCACCGCGCCATGATCGCGGAGCTCGAGGCCAAGCACGAGCAAGCGGTCGCGCAGCTCTCCGAGGCCGCGAGGCGCGCCGCCGACAGCCACCGCGCCGGCCTCGCCGACGCGGTCTCTGCGCACGCCGCCGAGCTCCAGCAGGTCGCCGAGTCCGCCGGCCGCGAAGTCGCCGAGCACAAGGCCGCCGCTGCCGCCGCCCGTCGCGCCGCCGAGGACGCCGCCGCGCGCCACGCGGCCGAGCGCGAGGAAGCCGCTAAAGCCCACGCTCAGCAGCTCGCCGACACCGAGGCCAAGGTCGAGCGCCAGCTCGCGATCGCGAACGGCGAATTCCTCAAGCAAAAGTCGGTCTCCGACGCCGAGCACGCCCGCACCGTCGCCGCGCTTCAGGCCGACGCCGAAAAGACCCGCACCGAGCTCCTCTCCGAGCACGGCCGCGTCGCGCGCGACCTCACCGCCGAGCGCGACGAGCTCAAGAAGGGCCTGTCCTCCGCCCGCGACTCACTGAAGCGCTCCGAGGGCGAGCTCGCCTCCGCCGTCCAATCGATCGCCGACCGCAACGCCGAGCTCCGCCAGCACGCCTCCGCGATCGCCGAGCGCGACACCCGCATCGCCGAGCTCCGCAAGGAGATCGAGACGCTCGAGGCCGAGAACACGTCGTACCAGGAGCAAGTCCTCCGCGCGTATCAGAAGATCAAGACCGACGAAGCGATGGTCGCTCGCGCACGCAAAGCGATGGCGATCGCTTTGACCGTGCTCGACGACCAAGGCAATCCCAAAGAGACGTAGTCGCTTGGTGGCCGCGTCGCGTGGTGCCAACCTCGGCGCGAATAAAGCGAGACTGGCAGCCGGGCCGGAGCCATGCGAGCAGCGCCTGCCGTGGAACCGCGTGCTCGCGCCGGCTGACCACGCGCATCGCGAGATCGACCGCGAGCGAGCGGACATCGTCAGTCCGACGACGAAACCGCGCGCGGCACATCTTCGACCGGCAGCGCATCGTAGTCGTCGCGATACAGCGCACCGAGGTGGCGATCGCAGAACACCGAGATCAGATCGGGGTCGTACATCTTGCCGGCGGTCTTGCGCAGCACGGCCTCGCATTCGTCGAGCGGCAGCGCGACCTTGTACGGGCGATCCGTCGCCATCGCATCGAATGCATCGGCGATCGCCACGATGCGCGCGACGAGCGGGATGTCCTCGCCGACGATCTTGTCGGGGTAGCCGGAGCCGTCCCAGCGCTCGTGATGGTTGCGCACGGCCGGCATGATCGGATGGAGCATCGCGATCTTCATCGCGATGTCGTAGCCCTTCACCGGGTGCTCGCGCATGTGAACCCACTCGGCGTCGTCGAGCGGGCCGGGCTTTAGCAGCACGGCATCGCGGATGCCGATCTTGCCGATGTCGTGCAAGAACGCGCCGAACTCGAGGGTCTCGAGCCCCTCGACGGGATAGCCGGCTTCCTTCGCGAGCACGAGCGAGTACGCGGCGACGCGGCCGCAATGGCCCTTGGTGTAAGGGTCCTTCGCTTCGATCGCCTCGGCGAGCCCGAACAGCGCCTGGCGGTTCGCGATCTTGAGCTGCTCGTAGCTTTCTTCGAGCTCCTTGGTGCGTTCCTTCACCACCGTGTCGAGCAGCGTCTCTCGGCGCTGCAGCTTGGTCTGGTCGATCGAGAGCTTGCGGACGAGATCCTTCTGCTCCTCGACGAGCGACAGCAGCTTGACGCCTTCGTTGACGAGCGCGACGAGCCGGCTCCGCTCGCTCGGCCGCGCGACCAGGCGAACGATCGTGCCGGCGTGGGCGGGGCGATAGTCGAGGTCGACGGATTCGTCCGGCGAGCTGACGAGCGCGATCCGCAATGCCTCGGGCGCGTGGAGGATGCTCGCTTCGAGGAGGCCGACACCATCGAACACGCCGGTCACCTGCTGCGAGACCACGACGTGCGCTGGATGCGAGCGCAGCTTGTTGAGCGCCTCGACCGTCGAGCGCGCGGTCTCGACCTGCAGCCCGATCGAGCCGAGGAGCTCCGCCAGCTCGCCGAGTGCCTCGACCTGCGGATGAGCGACGAGCGCCCGAAACCGACCCTTCACGAGGGGACTATATCGGTGGCGCAATCACTCGCAACAGGTAGATTCGGACTACGTGCAAGAAGAGGTAACGGGCAATACGCAGGGCTTGAAGGCCAGCGAGATCAAGGCGCTGGAGCGGCTGTACCGGCGGCGCGTCGCGCCGACAGAGATCGTGTCGAGCGAGCTCGCGCAACAGCTCGCGCTCCAGGCGGCGGAGCTCCATCGCCAGGTCGGCGTTCTCATCGATCGCCGCGGCGCGATCCAGCACGTGATGGTCGGCGACGCCTCGAAGATCACGCTCCCGGATTTCGGCCGTATCCGCGGCGGCGCCGGCCGGTTTCGCGGCCTTCGCCTCGTCCACACCCACCTCCGTAACGAGCCGCTCACGCGCGACGACATGACCGACCTCGCGCTCCTCCGGCTCGATGCAGTCGCCGCGATCGCGGTCGACGCAGCAGGTCATGCCGGCAAGCTGTTCATCGGCCACATGGTGCCCGACGGTCCGGCGAAGGAGCTGCCGCCGGAATCGGCGACCGCGCCGCGCACGAACTTCCTCGAGCTGATCACGCAGCTCGAGCAGCAGTTCGGCCGCGCGCACCGCGTCGCGTCGACGGATGTCGGCAAGGATCGCGCACTTCTCGTCCACGTCGAGCTCGGCCGGTCGCGTGATTCCGAGGCGCGGATCGCGGAGCTCCGCGAGCTGTGCCGCACCGCCGGTGTCAAGGTACTCGACGTGCTCGTCCAGCGCCGGCCCGAGGCCGATCCGAAGTTCCTCGTCGGCCGCGGCAAGCTCGACGAGATCCTCCTGCGCGCGATGCAGCTCGGCGCCGAGGTCGTGATCTTCGATCCCGATCTCTCACCGGGTCAGGCCCGCGCGATCAGCGAGGCGACCGAGCTCAAGGTCCTCGACCGCACGATGCTGATCCTCGACATCTTCGCGCAGCACGCGAGCAGTCGCGACGGCAAGCTCCAGGTCGAGCTCGCGCAGCTGCGCTATGCCCTGCCCCGCTTGATCGAAAAGAACACGATGATGTCGAGGCTGAGCGGTGGCATCGGCGGTCGCGGTCCCGGCGAGACGAAGCTCGAGATCAACCGTCGCCGGGCGCGCGATCGGATCAACCTGCTCGAGAAGCGGCTCGGCGATCTCGCCGAGGACCGCCGGCTGCGCCGCAAGCAGCGCGAGCGCCGCGACCTGCCGATCATCGCGATCTGCGGGTACACGAACGCCGGGAAGTCGACGCTGCTGAACGCGATCACGTCCGGTGGTGGCGGCGGCGATGCGCTCGTAGGCGACAGGCTGTTCGCGACGCTCGATCCGATCAGCCGCCGGCTGCGGTTCCCGCACGAGCGCGAAGTCATCATCACCGACACCGTCGGGTTCATCCGCGACCTTCCGAAAGAGCTGATCGCCGCGTTCCGCGCGACGCTCGAAGAAATGGCGGATGCCGACCTGCTCGTCCACGTCGTCGATGCGAGCGATCCGGATCGCGACCAGGAGATCCGCGCGGTCGAGGGCATCCTCTCTGATCTCGGGCTCGGTGAGAAACCTCGGATCCTGGTGTGGAACAAGGCCGACGAGATCGAGCTCGCGGACGCCGACGATCTCGCACGCCATGGCGGCTTCGTCGTGTCGGCGCTCGATCGCGCGACGCTCGGCCCGCTGTTGCTCGGGATCGAGCGCGCGCTGTGGGAGCACGGCAAAGAAGCGTTCGTCGCGCGCACCGCGCACGCGTGAGCGTGACGAGTATCGCCGCGGCCACATGTGGGTCGGCGGTGACTGGCAGTGGCGTCACGGCGAGTGGCGGTGGGTCCCTGGCCACTACGTCCGTCGCTATCTGAAATTAGCGACGACGTTTGGGCGCCGGCACGTCGCGGCGCTCGAGCTCGTGGCCGCGTAGCGCGTAACCCGTTCCGCCTTTCACCGTATCCCACGGCAACAGGATCGGATCGGCATCGCTCGCGGCTTCTTCATTCCAAGTACCCGCGGTCCACCCGACCGCGGGTTTTGGTGTGATGACGAGCTCCGGCCCTTTTCGGCCTTTGCCGACCACCCACTGCGCTTCGAGCACGTTCGGTCCCTGTTGCTTGCGAACCTCGATCTGACCGAGCGGCTGGAGCTGGCCGCTCCACACCGTCCACAGCATCAAGAGGTCGCGCGAGCCGCCGTGGCCGCTCTGCCGTACGATCGCCTCGACGACCTGCAGACCACGAGAGCCGAGCGGCAGCAGCTTGACCTCGCGCACGTCACTCGCCTTTGGCACGGGCAGCGTGACGTACGCGAACTGATCGGTCAGCACGCCGATCACGGTGCCGCCGGCGACCAGGCGCTCCTTGCCTTTGCGATCCGGATCGAGCTCCGCCATCGCATCGAGCTTGACGTCACCGCGCTTCAACCGAACCTCGCGCAAGAAATCGTCGAGCAGATCCTTCTTGTCACCGAGCTCGACCGTCGTCGCGAGCACGAGGTCGGTGTCGTCGCCGCCCGCGGCTTGGTCGGAATCGTGAAACGTGATGCGGAGCTCGAACGCGGGCGTGCTCGGCGAGAATCCGGGCAGGCGCGACGCGGAAATCTTCGCTTCGATCGAGAACCCGTTTGGCTGGAGCGAGTCCGCCACCAAGGTCTTCGCGGGCGCGAGGATCTTCTCCCGGGCGAGCGCATTGCCCGGATACACGACGATCGCGATCGGCTTGCCGCCGGCGACCGCGAGCGAGATGTCGACGCGGTCCTCGTGGCCGCCCTTGGTACCCGGCACGCGTACGACCCGATCGTCGGCGATGTCGAGCGCGAGGCCGAGCGAGCTGCCGTCCCACGAGCACTTGAGCGCGATGGCGCCGTCGGCCGGCACGCCGATCCGTGCGAGCACCTGGTTCGACTTCCAGTCATCGAGCATACCGTCGACCGACAGCTCGGCATTGGACTGATCGTCGCACCGCACGTTGCCGGCAAGGGCCGTGTGGGCTGCGAGGAACGCCGCGATGAAGAACGCCCCGCGCATCGCGCAGTTATAACCCGGGAATGTTCCTCCCCGTTCGGGCTGTCTTGACGTCGAGGAGGTCATGACCACCGTGGCAGAAGTGCGTCGAATCTCGCTGCGCCGGTTGTTGTCCCGCCTGACCGTGCTCGTCCTGTCGGGCGCGCCGGTCGCGAACGCGGCTCCCACCCATGACGCACCGCGCGTGCGCAGCGACGATGCGCGCAGCGACGACACGGACGATCAGGATCTCGACGAGCCCCCGATCGATCGCGAAGAGGTCGGCCGAAACGAAGCCGCGGCGCTGCTCGGCCGCAATGTCGCGATGGCGCTGTCCCAGCTCCCGCCGCTCGAAGGCATTCACCTCGCGACCAGCTGGGCGATTTCGGAAGACCCGATCCGGCGCGCCGCGATCGCGCGGGCGCTCGAGTGGACGTTCCCGCTCCTCGCCGATTCGGTGATCATCGACCACCTGTCGCGTGACCCGGATCCGGCAACCCGCGCCGCCGCCGCACGGGCCGCCTGGGTGCGCCGCGCCAGCGGTGGCGACGACGGTGTCCTCGACCGGCTGATGCACGACCCCGACCTCGAAGTCCGCTCGATCGCCCTCCGCGCCCGGCGCGGATAAATGCTATATCGGCCCCGTGTTAGAGACGCTCGCCAAAGGATTCAGAGCAGCTCGCCAGCGCCTCACCGGCGTCGCCGAGCTAACCGACGACGTCATCGACGAGGCGCTCCGCGACGTCCGGCTGTCGCTACTCGAAGGCGATGTCGAGTTCCGCGTCGTCAAGCGCTTCCTCGACCGCGTGCGCGAGGCCGCGCGGGGCAAACAGGTCGAGCTCCGCGCGAAGAGCCAGGAGTACGGCACCAAGTCGATCACGCCGGAGCAGGCGTTCGTTTCGATCGCGCAGGACGAGCTCATCAAGATGATGGGCCCGGTCGACACCGAGCTGAAGTGGGCCAAGAAGGGCCCGACCGGCATCATGATGTGCGGTCTCCAGGGCTCCGGTAAGACGACGACGACCGGCAAGCTCGCTCGCTGGCTCGAGAAGACCCAGAGCAAGAAGCCGATGCTCGTCGCCGCCGACGTGTATCGCCCGGCCGCGATCGAGCAGCTGAAGACGCTCGGCCGCCAGCTCGCCATGCCGGTGTTCTCGCTCGAAGGCAGCAAGGACCCGGTCAAGATCTGCAAAGAGGCGAACGAAGCCGCCGCGCAGCAGGGCTGCGATGTCGTGATCTACGATACCGCCGGCCGCCTCGCGATCGACGAAGCGCTGATGCAGGAGCTCGACGACATCGACAAGTCGGTCCAGCCCGCGAACATCTTCCTCGTCCTCGACGCGATGACCGGTCAGGACGCGGTGAACGTCGCCGAGACGTTCAACAAGCGCCTCGATCTCACCGGCGTGATCATGACGAAGCTCGACGGCGATGCCCGCGGTGGCGCGGCGCTGTCGGTCAAGGAGATCACGGGCAAGCCGATCAAGTTCCTCGGCATGGGCGAGTCGCTCGACAAGCTCGAGGAGTTCCGGCCCGAGGGCCTGGCCTCGCGCATCCTCGGCATGGGCGACATCGTCGGCCTGGTCAAGGACTTCGAGCAGGTCGTCGATGCGGAGA
>JBDUAS010000224.1:0-11731 GCA_040004535.1 Deltaproteobacteria bacterium | reverse complement strand
AGAAGCTGATCGGCTACAAGCAGATCGCGATCGCGTGGTTCGTCACCCAGTACTTTGTCGACAAGGAAGCCGACGACGCGAACTTTCACTTCGGCGGCTTCGGCGGCATGGCGAAGGGCGGGATGTGGGAAGACCTCGCGGTCACCGGGGGCGCAGATCACCTGACCTATTCGTTCACGTTCAAGCAGCTCGCGGCCGGGCCGAAGAACCTGATGGCGAAGCTGAAGGTCAGGACGGTCGGCGGCAAGCAAGTGTTCGACCTCGACGTCGGCAAGCCGACGAACGACGAGATGACGCACCTCGTGACTGACGAGGAGTGGTACCGCCAGGCACCGTGGGACGCATGGGACCCGAGCAAAGTTGATCCTACGAAGAAAGAGACGATGACGTTCGCGATCGCGCCGGACTCGCACGTCTCGACCGATGCGTTCTTCGACGTCAACAAGCTGATCTCAGACGGCAAGCTCGACATCGACGTCCACTTCGGCTGGGACTATCACGACAACTTTCACCTCGAGCACTCGAAGGATCTGTTCGGCTGGCTCCAGGATCAGGGCTTCACCGCGCCGGTCAGCTCGTGGGACAAGCTCACCCACACCTCGGGCGCGTTCACGCGCACGCTCGACGCGAACGGCCATCAGATCACCGTCGAAGTTCGGATCTTCTTCGGCAAGCCGGGCGCCGAGAACGACACCGAGACCGACGCGGGCGGCAAGGTGCTCGAGGCCGACATCCGCAACTCGATGAAGACGCGCGACGTCGTGATCTTCGATGGCCACGCCGGCCCGTTCTACGGGTTCTCGATGGCGAACTGGAACAAGACCAACGAAGGCGACTTCGACGACTCCGAGATGCGGACCGCCGCGATCGCCGACAAGTATCAGGTCGTGCTCGCCGAGGGCTGCGAGACCTACCAGATCGGTGAAGCACTGATGGAGAACCCGCACAAGGCGGGCAAGAACGTCGACGTCATCACGTCGATGTCGTTCTCGAACGCGGCGACCGCGATCGTCACGGAGGACTTCATCACCCAGCTGATCGGCCACGACCCGTCGAACCGGCTGCGCCCGACGAACATCCTGGGCCTCCTGACCAAGCTCGACCGTGCCGCGAGCGACGCGACGTTCCACACGATGTACGGGATTCACGGCATCGACGAGGACCCGCACCTCCACCCGTTCGCGAATACGGCGATGTTCGGGAAGAAGTGCAGCGCCAATGCAGATTGTGGCGCTCCCGGAAACCTGTGCGTGACCATGGGCTCGGCGGGCAAGAAGTGCACGGCCGCCTGCGCTGGAGCCAGCGATTCTGGAACGGGCTGTCCGACCAGCTACACCTGCAAAGCGGTGGCTTCTGCCTCATCCGCCACGATCTTCGGCCGCGCCTGCGCAAAATAGCCCGAGCATTGCAGCGCCCGAAATCCTAGCGAGGCGAAGGATTCGCGCCCGCGGAGCGGCGCGTCGTGATCAACGCGCGTGCGCGAAGTGGTCCGACTCTAGTCCGACGCGCACGCTCCTTGCTACGATGTGGCACAGGCCCACGTGAAGGACACACTCGTGATGATCATGGCCGGCGGCAAAGGCTCCCGCCTCGGCCCACTGACGATCCACCGATCGAAACCGGGCGTGCCGTTCGCCGGTCGTTACCGGATCATCGACTTCGTCCTCTCGAACTTCGTCAATTCGGGCTACCGCAAGATCTACGTGCTCACGCAGTACATGTCGTCGAGCCTGATCAAGCACCTGTCGCGCAACTGGCGGCTGTCCGGGTTCGGCGAGTACATCGAGGTCGTGCCGGCGCAGATGCGGCTCGGCGAGTTCTGGTACCGCGGCACCGCCGACGCCGTGCATCAGAACCTCAACCTCGTGAAGGATGCGCGCGCGGATCACGTCGCGATCTTCGGCGGCGACCACATCTACAAGATGGACGTCGATCAGATGGAGGCGCAGCACCGTGCAAACAATGCCGACCTCACGGTCGCTGCGTTCCCGGTGCCGACGGCCGAGGCGAGCGCGTTCGGCATCATCGACGTCGACGCAGAAGGCCGGATCACGAACTTCATCGAGAAGCCTGCGAACCCGCCCGAGATGCCGGGCCGGCCGGGGTGGTCGCTGGTCTCGATGGGCAACTACTTCTTCAAGCGCGACGTGCTCGAGCGCGCGCTCGCCGGCACCACGAACGGCGATGGCAATGGCAACGGCCACGGCAACGCGCGCAACGGCCGCAAGACCCGACACGATTTCGGCAAGGACATCATCCCGCAGCTCCTCGCCGATGGCGGCCGCGTGTGCGTCTACGACTTCGCGCAGAACAAGATTCCCGGCGAGGCCGAGGGGCTCGAGCCGTACTGGCGCGACGTCGGCACGATCGAGTCGTACTTCACCGCGAACATGGAGCTCCGTGCACGCGTGCCGGCGCTCGATCTCTACAACCGGCAGTGGCGGATCCGCAGCGCGCAACGCGATTACCCGCCCGCGCGGTTCGTGCGTGCCGGCGAAGGCGCGCGCGCGTCGGAGATCGACGACAGCCTCGTGTGCGAAGGCTCGATCGTCGCGTCCTCGTCGGTGTGCTCGTCGGTGCTCGGCTACGACTGCTTCGTCCACAACGACGCGGTCGTCAACTCGTCACTCGTGCTGTCGGGCTGTGATATCGGCCGCGGAGCTCGCTTGCATCGCGTGATCCTCGACAAGAACTGCAAGATCGAGCCGGGCACGGTGATCGGCGAAGACCTCGCGTCGGATCTCGAGCGGTTTCCGTTCGTCACCGAATCGGGCATCGTCGTCGTGCCGAAGGGCACGATCGTTCCGGCCCGCGGGCCGTGTGTCCTCGCGAACGACGTCGCCGAGCTGCTGGAGCACGATCCCGAGCTGGGCACCAAGATGCACGCGGGATCGTTCGTCGTGTCGACGCAAAACCGTCATAGCTACGAGTCCGCTGGTCCGCGCTTCAAGAAGTTCGCAGGCGACTGATAGAAAGGCGTATGCGAGTTGTTCACGTCGCGAGCGAGGTCGCGCCGTTCGCGCAGTCCGGCGGGCTCGCCGACGTGGTCGCGGGTCTCCCGGCCGCACAGGCCGAGAGCCATGGCCTGACCGCGGCGGTGATCGTGCCGCTCTATCGCGGCGTCGCCGCTGCGCTCGCGGCGCGCTCGATCGAGCTCGCGGAGGGTGAGCCGATCGCGGTCGGCGTCGGGCTGTACGCGTTCGCAGGCGCGCTGCGGATCGCGCGCGTCGGCCGCGTAACCTACGGGTTCGTCGACGTGCCGGCGCTCTACGACCGGGCCGGTACGCTGTACGGCCCCGGTGGCGCGGGCGAGTTCACCGACAACCACGTGCGGTATGCGGTGCTCGCGAAGGTCGCGCTCGCGTACGGCCACTTGCTCGTCGGCGGTCCGCCCGACGTGATCCACGTCCACGACTGGCAAGGCGCGCTCGCGGCGATCTACGCGCGGATCGCGAACGCGCCGTGCGCGATCGTCGCGACGATCCACAACCTCGCCTACCGCGGCATCTTCGCGAAGACCGCGATGACCGAGCTCGGAGTGCCGTGGGCGTGGTTCGATGTTCGCCACCTCGAGTTCTACGATCAGGTGTGCCTGTTGAAGGGCGGGCTCGCCGCGGCGGACGCGGTGACGACGGTGAGCCCGACTTACGCGCGCGAGATCCTGACGCCCGAGCGCGGCGAAGCGCTCGACGGATTCTTGCGGTGGGATGTCCGCCGGCTCGTCGGTATCGTCAACGGCATCGACGTGAAGGCGTGGGATCCGGCGACGGATCGCGCACTGCCGGCGACGTTCAGCGCGAGCGCGATGGAAGGTAAAGCGACCTGTCGGGCACAGCTCGCGAAGGAGCTCGGGCTCGCGCTGGGGGAAGAGCCGCTGATCGGCGTGATCGCGCGGATGACCGGTCAGAAGGGCATCGATCTCGTCGCCGAGATCGTGCCGGAGCTCCAGCGCCTCGGCGCGAAGCTCGTGGTGCTCGGCTCGGGCGAGCCCGCACTCGAGGATCGGTTTCGTTATCTCGCGAGCACGTTCTCCGAGCACCTCGCGGTGCGGATCGGGTTCGATCTCGCGCTGTCGCGGCGGATCTACGCGGGCTGCGATCTGTTCGCGATGCCGTCGCGTTTCGAGCCATGCGGTCTCGGTCAGCTGTACGCGATGCGCTACGGCACGATTCCCGTCGTCACCGCAGTCGGTGGCTTGCGCGACACCGTTGCGGATCCGGGAACCGGGGTTCGGTTCGACACGCCCACCGTGTTGCCGTTCCTGCACGCGCTCGAGCGCGCGATCGCGCTCGTTCGGGACCTGCCGCAATGTGCTGCAGTCCGACGAGCCGCGATGACACGCGACTCGTCGTGGACCGCGTCAGCGCTGGAGTACGTGAAGCTCTATCGGTCATTGCGCCCGTGATTCGGACGGTCCGCAGGGCGGACCGAGCGTCCGAAGCCCGGACTGTTTGGGGATCAAAGTGTCCGCCGCACGGACCGCTAGAGTCCGGCGGTCGGACCGCTGCCAGCTCGGTCGTCCGGGGTGCGGACGTGTCGGTTGTGGCAGCCGCGCACACTTTGAGACCGCCTCGCCATCTGACGCATTGCGCTGTGGTCAGGCCTGTCAACAAGTCGGGATTACCCCTGGGTTATTCACAACCCGATCCAGACCTAAGTCCACGAATCCAAAGGGAGCAGACAGGACGGAGGGAGGGTTGTGAACAAGTTGTGATCCCGATGTGCCGACCCCAACGGGAGCGACGGAGCTTCAATAACTTAGGAGATATGTCGCTATGTATGTGGTTCGCACCTACATGTCCGGATAAGCGCCTCCATCCGGACCGGGAGTGTGATCTTCCAGTCTCACGCGAATTCCGTTCTGAACCTCGTCCAGCGCGCGTCCGAGCTTCGGTTGGCCGCAGGCGGTCCAACATGACCACCAGCAAGCGCTACGCGGCCCGCAGCGCGCGTCAGGTGCCGGTCGGCGAGCGGGTGGCGGCGGCGCCGCGCGTTGCCGCTGCGCTGCTTCCACCGCTACCAGCGCCACTGCCGGTGCTGGTAGCGCTGCCGCTTCCACTCGGTTCCGTCACGCCGCCGTCACCGGGCACTGCATCGGCCGTCTGCTTCAGAATGCGGCAGGCCTCGTCATCCTTCGCATCGCACGCACGCACCAGCAGCTGGTTGCCCCGGTCGACATCGCGCGCGACGCCGACGCCCTGGAGGACCATCTGACCGAGGATGCGACATGCGATCGGATCGTCCGGCAAGCATGCGCGCTCGAGCCACACCGCCGCCGCCGTCGACGATTTCGGTAGGCCCTTGCCCTCGAGGTACATCACGCCGATCTGACGGCACGCAGTCGGATCGCCCGAATCGCAACCGAGCTTGTAGTGATTGATCGCCTGCTTCCACTTCGGCGTCGGGCCCTTCGTCGACATCATCGCGTCGAGGTCGCCGGCGTTCTTGCACGCGAACGGAACGTTCGCCTTGCACGCCTTGTCGAGCAGCTGATCCGCTTTCGCGAAGTCCGCCGGCACGCCACGGCCATCGCGATACATCAGGCCGAGGTTGCGACACGCGAGCTTCATCCCGCCATCACACGCGCGCGAGTAGACCTCGATCGCGCGCGTCGGATTCTTATCGACGCCGATGCCCTCGGCGAGGTTCATGCCGAGGTTGTTGCAGGCCGAGAGGTTGTTGCCGGTGCACGCCTGCCCGAACAGCGCGGTCGCGCGCCGCAGATCCGGCGACACGCCGGTGCCCTCTTGATAGATCACGCCGAGCTGGCGGCACGCTTCGAGATCGCCGGCGACGCACTTCTTGTCGAGGGTGCCCGCGAGCTCCGCCGGATCGACGGTCTCCGGACCATCTTGCGGGACGGGCTTCGCGGACTTCTTGCAACCGACAAGCAAGCACGCGATCGCGACGACGATGGCGGTCACCGAACGCGTCATGGCCGGTGTCGTATCACTATCGAGCGACGGCTGGAAGGAGCGTTCGCGCATAGGCCGCGCGCGTCGCCTGCTGCTGCGCGGCATCCGGACGGTCCAGCGCGAACGTCGCGATCCCAGCGACGCAGATCGCGGTCGCGAGCGCGAGGCCGCGCACCCCTGCCCCTGCATGCACGATCGCCAGCCCTACGACGGCCGCGATCCCCGCGAACAGCAGCACCGCCGACGCCACGCCGAGCACGGAAAGCACGTTCGGAGCGACCGCATGATCGCCGAGCAACCTGAACGCGACTTCGTATAGCGGGTTCGCGAACCCGTCGGGCCAGGTCGGCAGCGTCGCCGTGGAGACCGTGTAAACGACGACGCCGATCAACACGAGCCCTGACGCCGCGCCGAGCTTGCGCCAGTCCCCGCGCCAGCGTGCGCACGCGGCGGCGACGAGCGGCAGCAGGAACGGCTGGAGCGCGACGATGTAGCGCGGGCCGACTTCCCAGCCCGCGTGCCACGCGGTCAGCGACGTGACGAAGTAGAAGAAGATCGCGGTCAGCGCGGCGACCGTGATCACGAGCGCGCGCTCGCCACCGCGCCACAGATAAATGCCGCCGGGGATCGCGAGCAGCCACCAGGGTGCGAGCGCGACCAGGCCGTTGCTCGGCGCGACCGTGCTGCCGACGATCGCATCCCACTTCGGATACGTCATGCCGAGCAGGCCGTGCGTGTGATCGGCTGCGTACGTGACCGCGTAGTTGTAACCGGTCGCGAAGACGCTGCCGAAACACGCCTGGTGGTAGAAGAGCAGCGCCGCGATCGGCACGACCCCGCCGAGCGCCGCGAGCCCCAGCGCGCGCACGATCTCGCCGCGCGGCCAGGTCCACATCCGCGCGACGACATAGCCGGCGAGCGGCAGCACCGCAAACGCGGTCTGGTAATCGACGACCGGCGCGAGCGCTGCGAGGAAGCCGACCGCGAGCATCGTGCGCGGCGTGCGCGTGCGATCGGCGACGCCGTCGCCGAGGATCCACGCCGCCGCGATGCACACTGCGCTGAGCTGATGTGCGTAGAACTGGAGCGCGTACGTGAATGCCATCGAGCCGAACGCGTACGCGACGAGCACGAGCTTTCTCGTCGCCGGCTCCGGCGCGAACCGTGCGAGATAGCCGTAGAGCAGCCACAACAACCACACGCTCGGGATCACGCCCGTGACGATTCGACACAGCCACATCGTCACCGCGAGGCTCGGTTCGCCCGCGAGTCGCACGAGCGCGTAGACCGGCGCGGCGACCAGCGACGCACCGGGCGCCTTGTTTTGATAATAGTGACCGCCGTACTTGGACAGGTCCGACGTTCCGCCCCAAGTCGCCACGCCGCGATCGATCGAGAACGTGTGGTCCTCGACCATCGCCTTCACGAGGTAGACGCGTGGCAGCTCGTTCGCGCTCTGCAGTTTCGGGTAATACGGGAACAGGTAGAGGTACGCCGCGGCGATCGCGCACAGCCAGCCGTATCGGCTCCAGAGCGTTGCGAGGGGCACGTGAACCGGAGACGTGATACCACCTCAGCTCGTCGAATGGCTCGCTACCGATCGCATCGCGACGCGCGCCGCGCGGACACGAGCCGAGCGATCGCGATGACCGCGTACGGTGTCGCGGTGTTCGCGCCGATCGAGCTCGCGCTCGCGGTGTGGGCGTACTCGGGGCCGGTCGAGGCCCGCACGTTCGCGCGCCTGATCCCTCTCGTCGCGACGTACTCGCTGTGGCTGTGGCTCGTGTTGCGATTCGGCCTCGCGGCGGTGATGCGGACGACGCGTTATCTGCGCGGCATGCTCGACGCGCGCGCGTTGCGCGCCGAGGGCTGGTTCGTCGCCGGCCCGCTCACCGACGGTGTCCGCCCGAACGTGCCGATCTTATGGGCGACGCTCGCTAGCGCCGCGGTCGCCGCCGCGATGATCGCGAAGTCCGCGGCGTGGGCCGAGGAGCAATACAAGGAAGCGCAGCTGCGCGGCCTGTTGATCGCCGGGCTCGCGCTCGGCTGCGTCGCGGTCGCGCGCGCCGGCTATCCGTTCTTCCGCGTCGCCGCGCAGACCGCCGCCACCGCGCTCGGGCCGATCCTGCGTGAACGCAATCCGCTCGGTCGCTGGCGCGCCGCCGGGATCGCGCTCGCCGCGGCCGCGGGTGGCGCGCTGGTCGCAGTGTGGTTCGCGCTGCCGCAGAGCCACTCGGTCTTGCCCGCGCGGCTCGCGATCTCCGCGCTCGCACTCGCGCTGGGCATGGGCGTCGGTGCGTTCCGGCACGCGCATGCACGCACGCGTCATCGCAACCGCACGCGCGCCACCGCGTTCGCGCTCGCCGCCGCAACGCTCGCCCTGATGATGGGCACCCTGCTCTACTGGGGCGGCGATCCGGAAGCGCGCTGGCTCGCGCTCACCGCGTCGCCGGCGTTCCACAAGCTCGACGATTCGATCCGCCTCGTCACCGATGTCGATCGCGACGGCTATGGCTCTCTGCTCGGCGAGAACGATTGCGCGCCGTTCGATCGCTCGATCCATCCCGGCGCCGTCGACCTACCGGACGATGGCATCGATCAGAACTGCGACGGCCACGACTTCTCGCTACACCTCGCAGCGACACCGACCGGTCCGACGCTGCCAGTCCCCCCGCAGTTCAAGAAGGACTGGAACTTCCTGTTCATCACGATCGACACGGTGCGGTACGACCACACGACGTTCGGCGGTTACGCACAGGGCCCCAAGCATCGCGACACCACGCCGCGCCTCGCCGAGCTCGTGAAGCGCTCGACGTCGTTCACGTTCTGCAACGCGCCATCCGCCGGCACGATGGCCTCGATCCCCGCGATCATCACGTCGAAGTATTTCCATTCCGGCATCGCGCTCGACGAGAACGAGCCGGCCGGCATGCCGCCGAAGCTCAAGCCGGAGAACACGCTCCTGCCCGAGATCATGAAGCGGAAGGACTACCGCACCGGCGTGATCGCTTCGCACGAGTACTGGAACGACTGGGGCATGGACCAAGGTGTCGACGATTACGACAACTCGATCGGCAAGGTGCCCGATCCGTTCCGGATCGCCGCCGACAAGGTCACCGATCACGCGCTCGCCTGGATCTCGCGCGAGCAAGGCCACAAGTGGTTCCTGTGGGCGCACTACATCGATCCGCACGGCCGCTACATGGCGCACCCCGATGTCGTCGACTACGGCTCGACCGAGCCCGATCTCTACGACGCCGAGATCAAGTGGACCGATCAACAGATCGGCCGCCTGCTCGACGAGCTGCAGCGCCTGCCCAGCACGCCGAACACGATCATCATCATCACGAGCGATCACGGCGACTCGATGGGCGAGCACACCGTTCCCGTCGGCACTCACGGCACGGCGCTCTATCGCGAGCTCCAGAACGTGCCGATGATCTTCTACATCCCCGACAACGCACCGCACGAGATCGGTGGCGCGACGACGAACCTCGACATCGTGCCGACGATCGCGGAGCTCGCCGGCATCGACGTCCATGACCTGTCGTTCGAGGGCAAGAGCGAGGTCCCGGCGATCTTCTACGGCAAGGAAGACCACTCCCGCATCGTGTTCGCCGAGACCAACGCGCCGACGCCGCAGCGCGCCGCGATCTCGGAGGCGTACAAGCTGATCTACTACCTCCAGTCGAACATCTACGAGCTCTACGATCTCAAGGCCGATCCGTGGGAGCACAACAACCTCGCACCGAAGCATCCGGCGGCGTTCGATCAGATGAAGGCTGCACTCGATGCGTGGCTCGAGCGCGTCGTCTACGCGCGCGATGCAGACTTCAACCAGGCGAACGAACGGATCAAGGACGTGCTGCTCGGCACCACGGCGCCGCATCCGCAGGTCGAGACCACCGGCCAGACGCTCGACAACGGTAAGCTCCAGATCATCGGCGTCGGTGCCGACGGCAAGCTCGCGCCCGGCGCGAAGGTCGACCTCCACGTCTACTTCCGGGTCAACGAGCGCACGACCGAGCAGTACCGATTCTTGCTCGCGATCTGGCCGGTCGATTTGGCGACCTGGAAGTCGACCGACCCGGCGCCCCCGACGGTGCTGCGCTCGCAGCTGCGCGCGACCGCGGATGGGTTCTTCACGAGCGAGCGCTGGCGCGAGCACGAGTACATCCGGGAGCGCTTCTCGATGACTATCCCCGCGGATTTCAAGGGTGGGATCGCGGTCGGCCTCGTCGCGGTCGACGCCACCGGCAAGAAGGCCCAGGCGACGGGCGATTCGCCGGCCAACGATCCCGAGCTCATCGTGCTGGGTGTCCTACCCCTCACGGGAAGCTGAGCGGCTTCAGGCGCGTACTACGCATGAGGTAAGCTTTCACCGTGTACCGGACCCGACCCGTCTACGGCCTCACGAGCCAATTCGCGGAGCAAGTGCTCCAGGGCGAGGGTGAGTCGAGCAAGGTTTACGAACCGCTGATCGGCGTCGTCACGGACAACAAGGATCCGTCGAAGCTCGGTCGCGTGAAGGTCAAGCTCCCGATCCTGTCGGAGGGCGAGACCACGTTCTGGGTGCCGATCGTGATGCCAGGCGCCGGCAAGAACCGAGGCTGGTTCTTCATCCCCGAGCCCGAGGACGAAGTGCTCGTCGTGTTCGAGCACGGCGATCTCAACCGGCCGCTGATCATCGGGTCGCTGTGGAACGGCAAGGACACGCCGCCCGGCGACAACAAGAACGGCAAGAACGACGCGCGCATGATCAAGTCGCGCCAGGGCTCGAAGGTCACGTTCGATGACTCCGAGAACCCGAACATCGTGATCGAGGACGGTACGGGCAAGGGCAAGATCACGCTCGATACCAAGAACAACAAGATCATCATCGAGGCGATCGAAGGCGACGTGTGCTTTCAATCGCCGACGGGCGACATGACGATCATCGCGAAGGCGATCGAGCTCAAGGCGACCGAGAACGTCGAGGTCCACGCCGGCTCGACGATGGCGTGGGGCTGCGATACGTCGGTCAAGATCAACGGCTCGTCAGGCGTGGCGACCTCGGGCTCGACGTCGAACCCGAACTGCGGCAACTCCAGCTCGCCGCAAGCGCCAACCGCCGACCCGCAAGATATCGCGGACCCCTACGGCTCGTAGGCGCTCCGCCAAGAGGCCAAGCGTTTCGAACCGATTGGTCGCGGGCAGGACGCTGGCCGCGAACGATCGATCCGCCGAGCGAAACGCTTGGCTCTCGGCGTGGATCCGAGGGCTACTGCGCCATCTCGAACTTGTCGCCGACCTGCCCGGGCGGCTTCGGCCCGTGGATTTCTTTGGCCGGCGGCATCTTGGCGTTCGGATCCTTGTTCGTACCGCGGCGCACGTACTCGGTGACCGGCTTGTAGTTCACGGTCCACTTCTGCTCGCGCACCATCTTCTTGCCGACGAAGAACCGGCGATAGCGCATCATCTTGTAGCCATCGAAGCCGGCCTGATCCATCGAGGTCTGGGCGTCCGGCATCTCTTCGTCGATGCGCTCCTCGGTGTTGAACGGCGTCTCCTCGAGGATCTCGCGCGCGAACACGACCTTGTCGAACGGGCGCTTCTTGCCGAGGATCTCGACGACGGCCTCGCCGTTCGCGACCCGGTAGTGGATCGCGACCGGGAAGTCGTACGGGTTTTTCAGGACGAGGTCGGTGTCCGGCCACACGACCGTCGCGTCGAACCCGAGCGGCGTATACGTCGAGGGGCGCGAGTGGTTCGTCGTCTTCGGGATGTCGAGGCCGGCGAAGAACGCCGCGCCAAACAGCGTCGTCGAGATCTGGCAG
>JBDUAS010000492.1:0-3493 GCA_040004535.1 Deltaproteobacteria bacterium | reverse complement strand
TACCCGTCGCACCGGCGAGCGTCGTGTCGAAGCCGAGCTGCTGCGCGCCGGGACCGGTCGGCTTGCCCGGCCCCGTCGGAGCCGTCGTCGCGCCGATCACGCCGCTTGGCGGCCGCACGATCGGCATGCTCGAGCTCGCGCCGCCGCTCAGCTTCATCACGAGCATCGCGCTCGCGTGCGCACTGTCGGCGCCGAGCGGCTCGAGATCGGACGCGAGCTGCGCGATGTTCTGGTAGCGCTGCGCCGGTTCCTTCGCGAGGCAGCGCATGACGACGGCGGCATACGCCGGATCTACGCCCACGAGCGGCTCGGGCTCGTCCATCACGACCTTGACGGCGAGCTCGGTGATCGTCTGCGCGACGAACGGCAGCTTGCCGGCGACCGCCTCGTAGAGGATCACACCGAGCGCCCAGATATCGCTGCGCGCATCGACGTCGCGGGCCGAGCGCAGATGCTCCGGCGACATGTAGCCCGGCGAGCCCATCACCGTCGTGGTCTTGGTGATCTTGAAGTCCTGCGCCGACGGCGCGGTCGCGATGCCGAAGTCGAGGACCTTGACGAGCGCGCTGCCGTCGATCCGGTGGGTCACGAACAGGTTCGCGGGCTTGAGATCGCGGTGGACGATGCCGGAGGCGTGCGCCTCCGCGATCGCGACGCACGCCTGCAGCACGTAGTCGGCCGCGATCTCGGACGCGAGCGGCGCGCGCTCGATCAGCTGCCCCAGATCCTCGCCGGCGAGGAGCTCCATCTCGATGTACGGGACGCCATCCTCGAGCGCGCCGACATCGCTGACCCGACACACGTGATCGCTCTTGAGCCGCGCGCTGGCCCGAGCTTCGCGCACGAATCGCTGCACGATCTCGGGATTGGTCGCGAGCTGCGGGTCGAGCACCTTGATCGCGACCTGCTGATCGAGCCCGACGTGCGTGGCGACGTACACCGTGCCCATGCCGCCTTGGCCGAGCAGGCGCTCCACGCGCAGCTTTCCTGCCACCAACGCGCCCGGCTCGAGCATCTCCGACGAGCTTAGCAGCGCGCGCCGCGGTAATCGAATCAACCGCGCGCGTTTAACTTTTCAGCGCTGTGGCTTGTCGTTCTTGTTGAGCTTCGAGAACGGGCTGTTCGTGAACCCGGACACGCCCCAGTTATCCGGGGGCGTGTCGCGGCGCGGGCCACGATCGTCGGGGCGCGGACCACGATCGTCGCGGCGCGGACCGCGATCGTTGCGCGGGCCGTCGTTGCGCGGGCCATCGTTGCGCGGGCCATCGTTGCGCGGGCCATCGTTACGCGGGCCATCGTTACGCGGGCCATCGTTACGCGGACCGCGGTCGTTGCGAGGTCCGCGATCGTTGCGCGGACCCTGATCGTTGCGTGGTCCATCGTTGCGCGGACCCTGATCGTTGCGCGGCCCACGCTCACTCCACTGGCGGCGCGGACCGTCGTTGCGCGGACCGTCGTTGCGCGGACCGTCGTTGCGAGGACCGTCGTTGCGAGGACCGTCGTTGCGAGGACCTCGCGGTCCCCTCGCCTGCTGCTGCTGCTGTTGGTTGCGCGGGCCGCGCTGCTGGCCCTGGCCCTGGCCCTGGTTCTGGTTCTGGTTCTGGTTCTGGTTCTGGTTCTGGTCCTGATTGCGCTGGCGCTGCGGCGGCCGCGCTGACAATCCGATCCGCTTCCGTGCGTGATCGATCTCGAGCACGCGCACCTTGATCCGCTGGCCGACCTTCACGACCTCGGTCGGATCCTTCACGAACTGCTCGGCGAGCTGGGACACGTGGACCAGGCCGTCGTTGTGCACGCCGATATCGACGAACGCGCCGAACGCCGTGACGTTCGTGACGACGCCCTCGAACACCATCCCCTGCTTCAAGTCCTCCATCGACGTGACGTCGTCGCGGAACTTCGGCGGCGCGAACTCGGCGCGCGGATCGCGACCCGGCTTCTTGAGCTCCGCCGCGATGTCGCGCAGCGTCGGCTCGCCGACATCGCCGCCGACGTAGCGCGCGAGATCGAGCTTGTCGACAATCTCTGCGTTGCCGACGAGCTCGGCGAGCTGCACGCCCAGGTCGCCGGCCATCTTCTCGACGAGCGGGTAGCGCTCGGGGTGAACGCCCGAGACATCGAGCGGGTTTGCACCGCCGCGGATCCGCAAGAACCCGGCGGCCTGCTCGAACGCCTTCGGACCGAGCCCACTGACATCCTGGAGCTGGCCGCGCGACGCGAACGCGCCGTGCGCATCGCGGTGCAACACGATCTTCTTCGCGAGCGACTTGCCGATACCGGCGACGTAGCCGAGCAGCTGCGCACTCGCGGTGTTGAGCTCGACACCGACGTGGTTGACTGCGCTCTCGACGACATCGCCGAGCCGCTTCCCGAGCAGGGATTCCTGGACGTCGTGCTGGTACTGGCCGACGCCGATCGATTTCGGCTCGATCTTCACGAGCTCGGCGAGCGGATCCTGCAACCGCCGCGCGATCGAGATCGCGCCGCGGATCGTCAGGTCCAGCTCGGGAAACTCTTCGCGCGCCAGATCCGACGCGGAGTACACACTCGCGCCGGCCTCGTTGACCGACACGACGTGCACGCCCTGGACCTCTGCATCGCCAAGCGTCTTCTTGACGAAGACTTCCGCCTCGCGCCCGCCGGTGCCGTTGCCGACCGCGATCGCACGAGGCTGGTGCTCCTTCACGAACGCCGCGAGCTGCTCCTTCGCCTGCGCGAGCTGAGCATCGCCTTGCGTGATGTAGATCGTGATCGTTCCGAGGAACTTGCCCGTCGCGTCGATCGCGGCGCACTTGCAGCCCGTGCGCAGGCCCGGATCGACGCCGATCACCGCGGCGCCGCCGAGCGGAGCGGCGAGGAGCAAATTGCCCAGGTTGCCGGCGAAGATATCGACCGCGGCGACATCGCTGCGCAACTTGAGCTCCGAGCGCACATCGTTCTCGACCGACGGCAGCAACAGCCGCTTCAAGCCGTCTGCGATCGCGAGCTTCAACTGCTCCGCCCACGTCGAGCTCTCGACGAGCTTTGCCTGGCGCTGGATCCCGGCCTCGACCTTCGCGCTGTCGATCGCGACATGCGCGCGCAACACGCCCTCGGCCTCGCCGCGGCGGATCGCGAGGTAGCGGTGCGATGGGATCTGCTTCACGTGCTCGCGGTGCTTGTAGTACTGCTCGAACTTCGTCGGCTCGGCGTCCTTGCCCGGCAGCACTTCGCTGATGAGCTCGCCGTGCTCGGCCATTTCCTTGCGCACGAACGCGCGAATCTCGGCGGTGTCCGCGAGCTGCTCTGCGACGATGTCGCGCGCGCCCGCGAGCGCGTCGGCATCGCTCGTGACCTGCTCGGTGATGAACGCCTTTGCCTCGCCGGCTGGATCGCCCTCACCTTGCGCGAGGATCTTGTCGGCGAGCGGCTGGAGGCCCTTCTCGCGCGCGACCGATGCGCGGGTCTTGCGGCGCGGCCGGTACGGCGCATAGAGGTCCTCGAGCTCGGACTT
>JBDUAS010000050.1:0-36210 GCA_040004535.1 Deltaproteobacteria bacterium | reverse complement strand
ACGACCACGACCACGACCACGACCACGACCACGACCACGACCACGACCACGATAATTCTCAGTCGCGCTCTCGCCGCCGCCGGCCGTGCTGGTTCAGCTCTGGCGGCTTCGGTGGATTCTGGATCTTGTTCTCCCACTCGGTGATGTGCCCGCCGGTGATCCAGAACCCGAACGTCGCGATGATCGCCACCGACACGAGCAACAACCCACCGAGCGGCCGTGACCACACCAGCACCATCAACGCGACAAACGCACCAGGCACGATCCCGTACGTGAGTCGCTTGCGCGTGCGGTGCGTGGCCGCGATCCACGCTTCGAGCTGCTCGCGATCCGCGGTCACGCCTGACCTTACCGCGTGATCAGCGCGTCGACAGGTAAACGTCTTTGGTACCGTTACCGGCGCGCGTCGTGGCAAACACGAACAACCGATTGTCCGGCGTGTAGCCCGCGTCCTCGTTATCGGTGCCACCATCGAACGGCGACGCCGCCTGCGTCGGAGTGCTCCACGCTGCCCCGATCGCGGTGCGCGTCGACATGAAGATCTGGGTGTTGCCCGGCGCGATCCGGTTCGATGCGAAATACAGCGTCAGACAATCCTTCGACAGGAACGTCGAGATCTCGCTCGCGGCGGACGACACCGTATCGATCCGCGTGCCGGCACCACCGCCGAGCGTGCCCTCGAACAGATCCTGCCCGGTCACGCCGTTATCGCGGCTGACCACGAAGTGCGAGCCATCGCCGCACACCGCGAGCCACTTCTCGTAGGCCCCCGTGTCGACGCCAGCTACTTTCGCGACGCCGGTCCATGCCGACCCGGTCGTCGCACGTGTCGCCGAATAGATCTCGCCGTCCTCGCCCCAGTAGATCGTCAGGTCGTCGTACGCGAGCCGCGGACCTTCGTTCGAGGTGCCGCCGTTGAACGCGGTCAAGGCCGTCGCGTTCGCGAACGCATCGGTCCGGGACGCGCGCGTCATCCGGTAGAGGTTCTTGCCGCCGCCCGACTGCGCGACCGCGTAGTACAGCTCGAGCCCGTCCGAGCTCAGCGTTGGATCATCTTCACTCGTGCCAGCTGATGCGGCACCCGTCACCGGCGTGGGCGTCCCCCACGGGCCGAGCGGGACGGCCGCATCGGTCATCGTATTGGAGCCGCCACCATCGCTGGCGCTACCGGTCGAGCCGTCGGGGCCGGCCGTGTGATTGTCCTGACCCCCGAGATGGGCGTTGCATGCGCAGAGCAGCGCAAGCAGGTACAGACAACGCCCCATGGAATCATCGTAAACCACACCGAGGGAGATGTAACCGCTCATCTCGCGGGAGCAGGCATAATGCGCTCTGTGGTGTGATTTCACGGATCCACGACTTCACAGGCTCGACCAATCCAGTGAATCTTTTGGAGATCCGTTTGGTCTCACCTTTGCTCTTCCCTAGAGTCATAAGGGGACAGGAGAACTCATGCTGCTCAAGAACAGTCTCGGAAGTATCGCGTTTGTCGGCCTGCTCGTCGGCGGCGCCGGTTGCATGGTCGAAGCCCGAGGCCACGTCTCGGCGCCCGCGCCGGTCGCGGTCGTAGAGGTAGATGACGATCCGCCGCCGCCGCGCTACGAGTCGATCGAGGTACGGCCCGGCTTCGTGTTCATCCAAGGACACTGGGTCAACAACGGCGGACGCTGGGCCTGGCGCGGTGGCTATTACGAGCGCGAGCGCGTCGGCTACACGTGGGAACAAGGTCGCTGGGAGAACCGCGGCCGCAAGCGCGTCTGGGTCGACGGTGGCTGGCACGGCGGTGGTGGACCCGCGGTGCGCGATCACCGCGAAGAGCGCCACGAGGACCATCACGAGGGTGGTGTCATCGTTCGCGATCACCGCTGAGCGCCAGCGCTGATCGGCGTGGCATAGTCGCCGCGTGAAACGCGCGGCGATCTTGTGGTTTGTTGCGACCGTCGCCTGTCAGAAGGGCGACGCGACGCCCGCGGCCAGCTCGAGAGCTGGCTCGGGCTTCGCGCGTACTGCGCTCGCACCGCCCGTGAAGTCGACGATCGACGCGAACGTCGGCGCGCTCGACGGGCCGGGCCTCTACGCGACGTTCTGCGCGCAGTGCCACGGCGCCGACGCGAAGGGCTACAAGTCCGATCACGCGCCGTCGCTCGTCAACCCGACGTTCCTCGCGACCGCGACCGACTCGTACTTGATCGCGTCGATCGAACAAGGCCGACCCGGCACCGCGATGGCCGCCTACGCGAAGGCGGTCGGTGGCCCGCTCGATTCGACGGCGGTCGCGAAGCTCGTCGTATGGCTGCGCGATCAAGGCCCCGCCGCGAAGCCGCCGACCGCGCCGCCGCCCGGCGATGCCGCGCGCGGCCAGCCGCTCTACGTCACGAACTGTCTCAAGTGCCACGGTAACGAGACCCAGCGTGGCGACTACGTGCTGCTCGCGAACCCGCGGTTCCTCTCGGTCGCGACGGATGCGTTCATCTATCACGCGATCGTCGAAGGCCGGCCCACGACCCCGATGGAGCGCTGGGATGCGAAGCTGTCGATGCAGCAGATCGCCGACATCGTCGCGTACATCCGCTCGCTCGCGAAGGGCTCGCAGATCGTCCCGCTGCCCGCGCCGACCGGAACAGAGCCGCTGTTCGTGAACCCATCCGGCAAGGCGCCGGTGTTCGCGCACGTCAAAGAAGGCCGGTTCGTGCCGGCCGACGACCTCAAGGCGGCGCTCGACGCGAAGAAGAAGCTGGTGATCATCGACGCGCGCCCCGAGTCCGAGTGGATGACGGTCCACATCACGGGTGCGGTGTCGATCCCGCACTACGCACTCGGCCGGCTCGACGAGATCCCGAAGGACGCGACCGTGATCGCGTACTGTGCTTGCCCTCACCATCTGTCCGGGATCGTCGTCGACGAGCTCCAGAAGCGTGGCTACAAGCACGCCTACGTCCTCGATGAGGGCATCCTCGAGTGGCAGCGCCGCGGCTACACGATCGTCGCTGCCCAGGGCGTCACGACACCACCGAAGGAGCCGCCACTCCCGCCGGGAACGATCCGCTAGCCGTAAGCAGTGTGGTGAAGCATCCAGTCCCCGTTGGTGAGTGGATCCCCCGTGCAAGGATGTGCACGACTCTTATAACCGGGGATAACAAATGGATTTCGCCCTGTCACAGGGAAGAGAGGACCTGGCAGGAGCGTTGCAACTACCCCATGACAATGAGGGTTTTCGCGTCGATCCTGGCTTCGGGCCTGGTGTCAGGACTCCTCGGCTGTGTGCCGGCCTCAGCCCCACACGGCGGAGGTGGGGACGACGATCAGATCTCGAACACGGTCGACGGCGGCGCCCTCGAAGGTAGCGGCAGCGGCAGTGGCAGCGGCAGTGCCGCGATGACCGCGACCGACTTCGTGGGCGCACTCGATCGCGGCGGCTGCGACGAAGCGTTCACGTGCAAGTCGAGCTATCCGAGCAACGCGCCGGTCTCGTTCGCCGAGCAGTTCGGCAGCTCGAACCAGCAGTGCTACGACCTCTCGGTCGCGTACGAGCAGTACTCGACGATCAACAGCGAGATCGCCGCGGGCAACATCACGTGGAACCCGACCGATGCGGCGACGTGTCTCGCGACGCTGACGTATCCGTCGTCGTGCGCTACGTACTGGAACAACGGCGCGACCTATCCGAACGCGTGCAAGACCGCGCTCCAGGGCCACGCCTCGAACGGCTCGGCGTGTCTCGTCGATTGGGACTGCTCGGACTTCACCGCGCACTGCGATGGCAACAGCCACAAGTGCTCGACGAACTGATCCTAGAAAATCCGGGCGGCACACCAGCATCGCATCCACCGGTCTTGGCGCGCCGCCCGGTGACCTCGCTCAGTGCAGTGGGTGTGCCACCGCGCCGTTCCTGTGCTGACGGCGACTTGCGATCTAGCGAGATCCATTCAGCGATCCCGTCGGTAGGCACTCCGTTGCAGCCGGGTTACGTGCGCTTCGCCAGGACGCGCGTGGGCGGTCCATCGTCGGCGATCGTGCCCTTGTCGATCAGCCACACGCGCGACGCGACATCGTGCGCGAACTGCATCTCGTGCGTGACGACGAGCATCGTGATGCCGGTCGCAGCGAGATCCTTGATCACGCGGAGGACCTCGTCGCGCATCTCCGGATCGAGGGCGCTGGTCGGCTCGTCGAACAACAGGACCTGCGGATCCTGCGCGAGGGCGCGCGCGATGGCGACGCGCTGCTGTTGACCGCCCGACAGCTGGTGCGGAAACGAGCCGGCGCGGTCTGCTAGACCGACGCGCGCGAGCAGCTCGAGGCCACGCTCGGTCGCGACCTTCGCGTCGATCCGGCGGACCACGCGCGGCGCGAGCGTGACGTTGTCGAGCGCCGTGAGGTGCGGGAACAAGTTGAACTGCTGGAACACCATGCCAACGTTGGTCCGCAGCTTCCGCAGCGTCTCGCCGTCGCGCGAGCCCATGTTCGGCACGAGCTTGACGCCGGCGATCTCGACCTCGCCGGTGTCGAACGTCTCGAGGTAGTTGAGGCAGCGCAGCAGCGTCGATTTGCCGCCACCCGACGGCCCGACGATCGCGATCGTCTCGCCCTTGGTGACGGTCGTATCGATCGAGCGGAGGACCTCGAGCGAGCCGTGGCGCTTAGAGAGCGTGCGGACGGTGATCACCGCCGAGCCTCCTCTCCAGCCAGCGCGCGAGCTCCGACAGCGGGAGCGACAAGAGTAGATAGAACGCGGCGCACGCGATGCCGGGCACGAGCCAGCTCCGCAGATCCGCGGCGGCGATCTGCATCTGCTTGGTCAGCTCGATCACCGTGATCACCGAGACCAGCGAGCTGTCTTTCAACAGCGAGACGAAGTCGTTCGTCATCGGCGGCAGGGCGAGCCGCAGCGCCTGCGGGAGCAGGACGTGGCGCAGGATCTCGCGCGGCCGCATGCCGAGCGCCTTCGCCGCCTCGGTCTGACCGCGGGGAATTGCGAGAAGTGCGCCGCGATAGACCTCGGCTTCGTACGCGCCGTAGTTGAGGCCGAGGCCGATCACCGCAGCCTCGACCGGCCCGAGGTTGATCGTGCCGGAGATCCCGTAATAGAGGACGAACAGCTGGAGCAGCACCGGCGTGCCGCGGAACAGCTCGATGTAGCCGCGGGCCGCGCCGCGCGCGACCGGGCCGCCGTAGACCCGCATCACCGCGAGCAGCGTGCCGAGCGGCACCGCGATACAGAACGCGAGCAGCGTCAGCTTCAGCGTGATCAGCGCGGCCCACGCGAACTGGGCGACCATCGCGAGGTCGAACGTGCGCGTGCGCTGCTCGGCCTTGCCGATCGACGTCGCGGTGTGCTGGCGGTCGTCCCACAGGTGGGACTTCTCGAGGATGCGCTGGAGCTCGCCGTCGGCGCGCATGTCGGCGAGCGCCTTGTCGATCGCGGCGGCGAGCTCGGCGTCGCCCTTGCGCATGCCGATCACGTACGTGCCGCGCGCGATGTCGTACGGCGCGCACTTCAGCGTCGGGTGCTTGTCGGTGCAGCCGTAGCGATCTGCGATGATGTTATCGAGGAGGACCGCGTCGGAGCGTCCGGTCTCGAGATCGATGTACGGCTCTTCATTGCCCTCGTAGAGGACCTCCTGGACCGACGGCATCATCCGCAGGATGTCGTGCGCGAACGTCTGGTTGAGCGTGCCGACCTTCTTGCCGCCGAGCTCGAACACCGACTTGACGTCGCTGTTCGCGCGCACGGTGAGGGTCTCGGCGTAGACGTAGTACGGGTCGCTCAGGAGGATCCGGTCCTTGCGCTCCTGGGTCGCCTCGAGCCCGTTCATGATGATGTCGAAGTCGCCGCGCTCGAGCGACTGGACCAGGTTGCTCCAGTTGTACTGGACCATCCGCGCCTTCACGCCGAGCCGGCGTGCGATCGCGTCCATGATGTCAACCTCGAACCCGATCAAGTGACCCTGTGCGTCCTGGTACACGTAGGGTTCACCGCCGGCCTGGTCCGCGCCCCACGTGATCTCCCCCCGTTCGTGGATGTCTGCGAGCGTGTGACCCGCACTCGGTCCGCCACCCGAACAAGCCATGCACGCTGCGACGAGGAGCGAGTAGACTGGTCCCATGGACCTCGAGCGCATGCTCGACAAGTGTATCCGCGATCAGTGGGCGATCGATGACCTCGACTGGTCTGTCGCGCCTCCGGCCCTGTCACGCGACAAAGAGGAGGCGGTCGTCCAGTACTTCACCGACATGGCCGGCATTGAATTGCTCGCTGGTGCGCTGTTCGAGGTCCAGCGCGACAAGACCGACGATCCGGTGCTCGCGAAGATCTTCGCGACGTTCGTCGCCGACGAGAAGCGCCACTCCGCGGTCGCGAAGCGGCTCGCGGCGCATTACGACGTCCACCACTACAAGATCTATACGGAGAGCCCGCAGCTCTCGGCGTTTCGGCCGCACTTCCTGCGCGTCGTCCGCCACGCGACCGCCGAGCTCGCGAACGCGTACATCACGGCCGGCGAGCTGATCCTCGACGTCGCGCTGCTCCGCTCGCTCGATGACTACGTCGCCGACGACATGTCGCATCGCGCGATGCACCTGATCAACCGCGACGAGTCGCGCCACATCGCGATCGATTTCCACATGACCGAGGTCTACGCGTCGGACGCGCACATCGAGGTGATGCGCAACCGGCCGTGGCCATCGCCGCGCGCCGCCGCCGAGAACCTGCGCGCGATCGTGACGATGATGTGGCGCGCGAAGCCATTCCTCCAGGCCGTGTTCCTGGCGCCGATGGATCGCACCGATCCGAGCGGCAAGCGGGTCCAGGAGGCGTTCAAGCGGGTCCAGCTGCTGATGCGCAAGCCGACCGTGGCGAGGATGCCGTTCTCGCGGTTCATGACGACCGCGCAGGAGCTCTACAACACGCCGGTGATCGGCAAGGTGTTCTCGCGCGTGCTGCTGCGCACGCTCGGCGCCGAAGATCGCGCCGCGAAGAAGCTGTTCACCGACGAGGAGCTCGCGCGCAGTCAGCGGATGACGTTCGACGAGCTCGCCGAGGATGCGCTGGCGGTGAAGTACAGCTGATGCGCGCGTGGCCCTGCTTCGTCATGGTCCTCGCGTTCGTGGGTTGTGCGACGCCCGCGCCGGCATCGTTCGAGCTCGATCTCGGCGGCTTGCCGGCGGTCGTCGCGGTCAGGACCGACGACGGCGTGTGGACCGAGGTCGCGCCCTACACGATCGCGTCGACCACGACCGGCTACTTGATCCCGTTCGCCGACACGCTCGACGTGATGGTCGCGTGCAAGACCGACGACTATACGAGCCTGCACGAGCTCCGCACGACGCGCGTCGAGCTCGACGCGATGCTCGGCGCCTGGGACCGGCCGAGCTGCGCACCGATGCGGCTGACCAGCACGCTGTCCGGACACATCCATACGAGCCTCGGCGCGAGCACACTCGGGGTGTCGGCGGCGAACAGCGCTGTTCCGGCCGAGACGGTCGCGACGAGCTATGATTTTTCGTTCCCGATCGAAGCGACCACCGTCGACTTCGCGGTCTGGGACGACGCGCATCTCGCGCTGCGCCACGACCTCGATCTCCGGACGCCGTTGGCGATGCCGGTGATCGACCTCGATCGCGAAGCGACGTTGATCTCCGGCACGTTCGGCTACGATCCGCTCGCGCCGGACATGGTGTTGACGGGGCAGGTCGGGATCCGAACGCGACGCGGCCTCGACATCCGGTGGGATACGCCCGCCGGCAGCCCGCGCGTGGTGCCGTACGGGGTGCTCGCAGCCGACGACACGGAATGGGTGGCGATCGAAGGTGCGACCGGACCGGGGTTCCAACGCTTCACCGGAGAGCTCGGCGCGGCGTTTCCCGATCACGTGTCGTTCCTGCCGCCTATCACCGGGGTCTCGGTCGCCGGCATGACCGTGTCGTGGCACCCGTTCGTCGACCAGTTCACGCAGCAGCTCCTCCACTGCAGCGATGCGCGGGACGGCGCGACCGCGACGTACGGCTACGACGTGGCCGAGGCGGCCGGCTGGGTGATGGAGCACGGCATCGGCACGATCGCCATCGATCTCGGCGCGCCCGGCTTGCCGGAGTTTACCCAGCAGATCGGCGACTGCACGCTCGAGGTCCAGCACGGCCTGCCCAGCAACCAGGTGGCGACGAGCGGCTATCGCTCGTTGTAACGACTCGTTGGTGCCGGTGGTGCGTTACCGAGCGATGCGCTCAAAATCCACGATCCGCCCGCGGATGGCCCGCGTGCGGAACGGTCTGACTGATCGACGCTTGGCTTCTTGGCGTAGCCAGGCGACGACCGACCTGACAATTATTCGTCGCGCTTACGCGGGCGCGCGATGCCGTACTCGTCGAGCCGGTTGATCAGCGTGCGGCGCGAGATGCCGAGCAGCTCGGCGGCGCGGGTCTGGTTGCCGGCGCACTTGTCGAGCGCCTCGAGGATCCGTTGCTTCTCGAGCTCGGCGACGGTCGCGCGGACCTGCGACGGCATGTCGGCAGGCGTCATCGAGCCGGGCGGCGGCGTGGTCGGTGAACGGTAGCGGCCAGGCGCGCGCTTCGGCTCCTCGATCGATAGGTGCTCGCGCTCGATCACCGCACCCGGCGCGAGCAGGACGGCGCGCTCGCATGCGTTGCGGAGCTCGCGGATATTGCCGGGCCAGTCGTGCGAGGTCAGCCACGCCTTCGCGTCGTCGGACAGCAGGAACTGGCGGCCGAGCGGGCCGGAGGCCGATGCGACGAACTGTTCGGCGAGCGGCAGCACCTCGTCCTTGCGAACGCGGAGCGGCGGGAGCGTGAACGACGCGCCGGCGAGCCGGAAGTAGAGATCCTGGCGGAACTTGCCGGCCTGGATCTCGGCGTCGAGATCCTTCGACGACGAGGCGACGAACCGAACGTCGATCGGCCGCGGCGTGCCCGAGCCGATCCGGCGCACGGCGCCGTCCTCGAGGACGCGGAGCAGCTTGAGCTGCAGCGTCGGCGGCAGCTCCGGGATGTCGTTCAGGAACGCGGTGCCACCCTCGGCATGCTCGAGCGCGCCGGCCTTGTGCGTGCCTTCGTTGCCGAACAGCTCGGCCTCGAGGATCGGCTCGCTGATCGCGGCGCAGTTGATGCGGATGAACGGCGCGGCGCGGCGGGGCGACATCTCGTGGATGCGCTCCGCGAACCGCTCCTTGCCGGTGCCGGTCTCGCCGAGCACGAGCACCGAGAGCTTGCCGACCGCGATCCGCGCGGCGGATTGCTCGAGCGCGGCGAGCTGGCTCGACTTCGGCGTCGATTCGCGGCGCGACCCGGCGCGGGTCTGGACCATGAGCGTGACGCCGCCGACGAGGAACGGGATACCGATGCCGAGGCGCGTGCGCTGGTTGTTCGGCAGGCGCGCACCGTCGACATAGGTACCGTTCGACGAGCCGACATCTTCGATCTCGACATCCGAGCCGATCACGAAGTTCGCGTGGTGGCGCGAGACCGAACCGGAGTCGATGGAGACGTCGCATTGCTGCGAGCGGCCGACGGTGAGCGTTCCGGCGCCCGGGAGCGGCACCACTTGGAGCGATGCGCCGTCGATCACCAGGAGCACGCGATCGCCAAACGGTGCCTGGCGATCGATTTGCTCGGTCGTGGCGCCCTTGTCGTCGTCGATCACGTTCGTAGATTAGGAAAATCGCTAGATTTTAGCAAGCCGACCGGACCTCACTGGCACGTCGTCGTCGTGGGCTCCAAGCGACTGCCGGCAACGCGAAGCGGCACGCGGCAATCGAGGTCGTGGAGCAACTGGGCTGCGGGGCGAGTATCGCGAGCGATATCGAGCACACCGATGACATAGCCGTCGACGACGATCTGGCCGTTGGCGCGGATCAGCGCGGTCGCGGCGGGCTTCATCAGGTCGAGGTTCCACACCAGCTCGTCACCGGTCGCGCGCTCCCACATCGTCATCGCGCCACGGCTCGGCCGGATCACGAGCTCGCCGGTCGGATCGATCACGGACGCGACGCCGTTCGCGTCTGCCGGCGGAAACGCGCGCGAGATCTCGCCCGTCGTGCCATCGAGGACCACCGTGCCGCCATCGCCGAGCTGCGCCGCGACCCATCTCCCATCGGCGGACGGGATCAAGAAGTCGGCACGGCTCGCGAGCTTCGTGATGTGAACGACCGTCGTGCCGGCGCGCCGGACCTCGACGCGGCCATCGCTATACGCGACGAACCAACCGGCACGCGCGATCGCGAGTGCGGACGTGTCCTTCAGGTCGCCGAGAAAGTCCCAGTGGTCGGTGCGGAACGCCCACTTCCAGAGGCCGGTGCCGTGACGCGCCTCGAGCACGGCGATGTGATCGGAATCGATGAACGCGACCGCGCCGCGTGGGCTGTCCGACTTCGACTTCGCGATCTGCTTGTTCGTCTTGTCGTAGACCGACACGCCGTTGCCCGACAGCGCGACCTCGCCGCTCGCGGCGTCCTCGGCGATGAAGCCCATGCCGATGTCCGCGGCGCCGCTGATCCGCCGCGTGCCGACGTAGATCGCGGTCTCGCCGTCGGCGCAGGTCGTGAGGATCGCGAAACTGTTCGCGCCGGGCTCGGGGTGCTCGCATGGCTGTGGCTCGAGCACGAGCTGGGCGGCGCTCGAGTCGTACAGCGTGAGCGCCGAGTCGCTCGTGACGACCGCGAGCGTCGCGCCGGCGAGCTCGAGCGCCTCGACCTGGCCGCCGCTCGACGGCATCGACGAGATAAGATTTCCGTCGTGATAGCGGCGCACCGTGCCGTCCATGCCGCCGGTCCACAGATCGTCGCCGGCGAGCGCCATCAGCACTTGATCGTTCTCGATCGCGAACTGGTGAACCATCTTGAACGTGCTCGAGTCGTAGATGATCACGGAGCGCAGGCCGAACGCGGCGAACCGATCGCCGGTCGGCGAGAACACGATCCCGATCGGATCGTTCTTTCCGTGGGTCTTGCGCACCTCGCGGCCGTCATGGCCGAGGAAGTGAATGTCGCGATCTTTGTCGACGTACGCGAGCGCGCTGCCGTCGGATGACACCGACGGATACGTCATGCCGCCGGCGTCGAGCACGCGGCGGGTCATTGCTTGCAGATCGATCAACACGAGCGCGCCTTGGCCGCCGACGATCGCGAACCTCGCGTGTTGCTCGAACGCGGGCTGCCACCCGGTCTCGCTCGGCTGGAGCACCATCCGGCGGCGCTCGGCACCGTCGGGGCCGTAGACCACGAACGCTTCGTGCTCGGCAGCGACGAGCTCGCCGTCGCCGGGGCCGAGTCGCGCCATGTACGCGACGCCGCCCGGCTTGATCCGGCGGGCGATCTTGCGATCCGCAGCGACGACGACGATCCCGCTCTGGCCGGTGACGAGCAGGCCCCCACCGGGGAGCGGCTTGATGTCTTCGATGTTGTCGACGCCGGTCGCGAGCTCGCCGGCGGGCTCGCCGGTCAGCGTCCACCAGTGCAGCGTGCCGCCTTGATCGCCGCCGATCAGGTGCGTCGGATCCGAGGTCAGCGCGGTGAACGTGCCGGGCCGGATCACGCGGCGCTCCCATTTCCAGCCGCGCGATGCGATCGCGATCATCTCGCGCAGTGCGACGCTATCGGCGCCGCGGCGCAGCGCTTCACCGAAGTACGCGAGCGCGGCGGGCGAGCGGCCATCGTTCAGCTCGCGGCGGCCCTGCGCGATCAGGCCTTGGGTCAGGCGTTGCTCGGCGAGCTGCGCGGAGGCGTGGGCCGCGTTCGCGCTGCGTTCGGCCTCGCCGCGGCTGCGGTTCGCCTGCAGGCTGAGGTACAGCATCACGCCGGCGATCGTCGCGAGCGCGAGCATCGCGCCGACGACGAGCCAGCGCCGCCACAGCCGCGCGGTGCGATCCGCGCGATCAGCGGCGTCGGCGAACGCGCGCTCGTTCGAGGTCATCACGGTCGAGCGTGCGGCGAGCCGGCGGAGCTCGGCGAGGGCTTCGCCACGCCACAAGAGATCTGCGCGGCGCGCTTCGCTCCACCGCCGCGCTGCGAGCCGGACGTCGCCGAGCAGGGCGCGATCGGCGGCATCCTCGGAGCGCCAGCGTGCGAGTCGGGGCCAGCGCTCCGCCAAGCACTCGTGGACGACCTCGATGACGTCGCGATCATCTTCTTCGCGAACGACGAGCAGGCGCGCGTCGATCAGGTGCGCGAGCACGGCGGGTGCACCCGCGAGTTGCTCGAGGTCTTCGCGTGACGCCGGGATCCGGGTGCCATCGGCGGCGACGAGCCGCGCGAACAAGTCGCGGACGGTGTCTTGATCGCTGCGTGCGAGCGACTCGAACACCTGATCGGCGTAGGTCGCGAGCGCGCCCTGGACGCCGCCGACCTCGAGGTACGCGCCGTACGTGATCTGGCGCGCGGCGCGATCGCGCGCGTTCCACAGCAGCGATCCGGTGAACGACAGCAGCGGCAGGGACGCGGGACGGCCGGCGATCTCGGCGACCATGTCCTCGACGACACGCGGCTCGACCGTCACCGCCATCCGCCGCGCGGGCTCGATCACGATCCGGCGCAGCGCCTCCGGTGGCGGCGTCGCGAGCACGAACACGTCCCACCGGCCGCGGAGCGCGGGCTCGGCCTCGATCACGGTCGCGAAGTCATCGCGCAGCGTCGCGACGACGCGAACCGGGCTCGACGGGCCGTGCGCGGCGGCGGCGATGATCTCGGCGAACCGCGTGCGCTCGGCCGCGTCGGCGCACAACGTGACGATCTCCTCGAGCTGGTCGATCACGATCACCACGCCGCGCTGCGCGCTCTCGCCGAGCTCGCGGAGGCGCGCGATGATCGCGGCGGAGTCCGCGGGATCCGCGCTGACGTCGGGGAGCGCCGCGAGCGCGTGGACCGGATGGCGGCCGGGCCGCATCGCGAGGATCCGGTAATGCTCGCCGAGCCGCGGCACGACGCCGGCGTGAATGAACGAGCTCTTGCCGACGCCCGACGGCCCGAGCACCGCGAGCAGCGGCGCGCGGACGAGCCGGTTCGCGAGGCTCTCGATCTCGCGCTCGCGACCGACGAAGTATTCCGAATCGGCGGTGCGATACGCGGCGAGCCCGGGATACGGCGAGCGATCGCCGGCCGGATCCGCGCTGGTGTCGGAGTCCTCCGTCGACAGAGCGGCGAGCCGCGAGCCGGCGGCCTCGTCGTCGCGCTCGAACCCCCACGGCGCCGCGACGAGCCGGGCAGGGCCGCGGCCACCGCGCCACAACAGGAACAGCTCGGGCTCGGCCGCGGGCAGCGGCGCGATCACCTGGGCGAGCGGCGACAGCCGGAGCACGACGGTGCCGCCGGGCACGACGAGGTCGGTTTCGCCGGCCGAGGCAGCGCCGCCGAATGGCGGTGCGGTGTTGTCGAGCAGCGCGACCTCGCCCTCGCGCAATGGGTCGCCCCACACGACCCGACGCTCGCGGTTCGAGCGGCGCGGTCCCCGCCAGCTCTCGGCGCCGCCGTCCGCGGTGCCGACGACGAGCTCGTACGCGAGTAGCGGCTCGAGTGGTGCGAGCGCCTCGACGACCGCAGCGACATCGCTCGCGAGCGTCGCGGCGGTGCGCGCGCGATCGCGATCGTCGAGACGGTCCGAGAGCTGCGCGAGCGGCTCGGCACCCGCGAGCGCCGCGACGACGCCGGCGAGCGGTGACGTACTCGCGCGGATCGCCGCGCGCGCGAGTGCGAGCCAAGGCGTGCCGTCGTCGCGCCCGATCACGCCGCGCGCTTGCTCGCGTACGCGTGGATCGGTCGAGCCGAGCGAGCCGGCGGTGCTGCCGAGGCTCGACAGGCCGAGCACCGCGAGCCAGCGACACGCGATCGCGACGAGCTCGCGCAACGCCGCATCGACCTCGACTGTCGTCGTCGCCGACGTGAGGTGCGCGATCGCATCGGCGATCGGCTGTGGCCCCGCGCTCAGCCAGGTCTCGCGGGTCCTCGTATCGAACGGCGGCACGGCCTCCGGCGCGCTCGTGCCTGCCGCGCGCTGGATCGCCTCGCCGAACGCGACCGCCGTCGGCCAGCGCTCGCCCGGCGCCTTCGCGAGCGCGCGCATGATCACCTCGCGCAACGCCGTCGGCAGGCTGCTCGGCAGCGGCGGGGGCTCGAGGTGCTGATGCGCGTCGCCGAGCTTCGCTCGCTCGATCCGCTGAAACGGCAGCACGCCGCACACGCAGCGATACGCGAGCACGCCGAGCGCGTAGATATCAGCGCGCGCGTCGACCTCGTGCGGCGAGGTCCATTGCTCCGGCGCCATGTACGCCGGCGAGCCGAGCGTGACGCCGTGCCCCGTCAGCTCGTCGGCATCGCCACACGCGCCGCTCGCCGCGGGCATCCCCGGCGACGATTCGCCGGCACCGGTCTCCGACGTCTTCGCGATCCCGAAGTCGAGCAGCTTCGGCAACAATTGACCCGCGCGCTCGATCACCATCACGTTCGAGCCTTTGATGTCGCGATGCACGACCCCGAGGTCGTGCGCCGAGTGCACGACCTCGCACAGCCGCACGAACAGCGGCCCGAACAGCGCCGCCGGCATCGCGCCGCGCTTGACGACGAGCTCGTCGAGCGTGATCCCGCGAACGTGCTCCATCGCGATCCAGAGCAGCCCATCCGGCTCGGCGCCGAACGAGTAGATGTGCGCCGCGTACGGATGATCGAGCCGCGACGCGAGCTTCGCCTCGCGCAGGAACCGCTCCACCCGATTCGGCGTCGCCGCGACCTCGTGGCGCAGCACCTTGATCACCGCCGACCGCCCCAGCTGGACCTGCTCCGCGCGAAACACCTCGCCGGAGCCGCCCTTGCCGAGCTTCTCCAGGATCGTCAGCTTGCCCAGCGTCCGCCCGATCAGGTCCCCACGGTCGCCGCCGCCGGTCGGCGCGCGCTTGATCGCAACCGACCCCACATGGGGCAGGATCTCCGTCGGCGGATCCTCGGGCGGCACCGCGCGCATTGTATCCGCTACCGAGCAGGATCACGCTCCGGTTCCGGATCCGGAAGGCCGAAGGCCGAAAAGCCGGCGGCGGAGCTGTGGGCCGTGTGGGCGGGCGCGGAGCCGCCAATTGGAGTCCGTGACTCGCGGCCGTCCAAGGCGTTGCGGGCAACCGCCGTCCGAAGGTGTGTGTTCGCGCGAACGATCGTGCGGTTGTCCGCATCGCCGTCACGGTCCACAGCCACGAGCGCTTGTCGACGCAAAGCGCGGTGCGGTTGATCGGGATCCGGTGCGGCTGGGTCGGTGGATCGATCGCGAATGCTTTCGATCACTCGAAACCGCCCTGCCGGCGCCCGATCCACGACGCCGCGCTTCGCGTGAACAAGCGGACGTGGCTGTGGACCGTGACGGCGATGTGGACAACCGCGGCATCACACGGGCGACCGCGAACGCTCGGGCGGCGGTTGCCCCCAACGCCTTGGACGGCCGCTGCGCGCCCGCCCACACGGCCCACAGCTCCGCCACCAGCCTTTTGGCCATCGGCCTTCCGGATCCGGATCTGGATGATCGACACAAGCGAGAATATATGCCCTAATCAAAATGTGAGTGGGGTCAGCGAGAAGGTCGAAGAACAGCGGCGCGTCGAGCGGCGTGGTGGGAGACGCGCCGGTGCGGGTCGCAAGAAGACCGGCACTTGTCGGGATGCACCGCATCGCGTGCGGCCATCGCTCGAGGCTAGGCATCCGGTACACGTCGTGTTGCGGCGGACCGGCCGTCTATCGTGGCGGACGCGGACGTACTACGACCACGTGCGGCGCGCGCTGCGCGGCCTGCTCGGCCGCGAGGACTTCCGCGTCTGTCACATCTCGATCCAGAACACGCACCTGCACCTGCTCGTCGAGGCGGTCGACCGGGCGGCGCTGACGCGCGGCATGCAGAGCTTCGGGATCCGGCTCGCGCGCCAGGTTCACAGCGATGGCGGCTGCGGCAAGGTGTTCGAGTACCGCTATCACGCGACCCAGATCCGGACCGCGTGGCACGCGCGCCACGCGCTCGCGTACGTGCTCAACAACTGGCGCCGCCATCAGCTCGACTGGAGCAACGGTCGCGTGCTCGCGCAAAACCTCGACGTGTACGCGTCGGGCATCAGCTTCGACGGCTGGACGGATCTGCGGCCGTTCTTGATTCCACGCGGATACGAACCGTTGCCGGTCTCACGCGCCGGAACCGCGCTGCTCACCTTCGAGTGGAAGCGGTTCGGATTGATCCACTTCTACGAGACGCCGGGCCCGCTGCGCTGACCCAGGCTATGGCGCGGGCGCGGGCGCCGGCGCGGGCACGGGTGCGGGTGCGGGTGACGGCGCTTCGACGGTCACGTCACCTACGTCGATGGTGTTGCCCGCGGTGACCGCGATGCCATGCTTCGCGTTGATCGTGCTGCCGAGGATCGCGAGCATCCGCGTGCCCGGAGGACCGGCGACCTGAAACCGTCCGTCCGGTCCGCTGGTCGCGGGCTGCTCGTGCAACATGATCTGGAGCGGACCCTTGGGCTGATCGGGAAGGAGCGCGATGCCGATTCCCGATGCTGGTTTACCGGCGGCATCGACGACGCGGCCCGTGACGGTGCCGTTCGAGACGAGCGCGATGTCGACGGACGCGTCCTCGTTCGTCGCGACGTGGACCGTCGCCTTGCCCGTGCCTTCGGTCGAGGTCACTTCGATCGCGTAGTCGCCAGGATCGATGCGCGGGAACACGAACGTTCCGTCGGTGAACGCGCCGCCGTAAAACGGCCCGGGTGGTGGCGGCGGGAACGCATGCGGGTCGTTGGCGCCAGGGCTCTCGACGCGGACCGTGAACAGCTCGGTCGGTCCCCGCGATCCATGGACGGTCCCGTGCAGCGCGCCCTCGCTCGCGAGTTGAATTGCGAGGTCGGCGTCCGTCGTGACATCTGCGGCGCCACCACGCAGCTGGCCGGCGCGAGCTTCGGCGACGACCTGATACTTGCCGGGCAACAGGTTCGCGACCTCGAACCGGCCGTGACCGTCGGTGAGCACAGGCGGTGGCTCGCTCGCGCCACTCGGACCGCCGCGCGCCATGATGCGCGAGGGCCCCGTATCGTCGCTCGCTCGTACCGCGGCGAGCTGGTCGAACGGCGTCTGACGGACCGCGATCCAGGCGTCGGAGATCGCCGCCCCGTCGGGACCCGTGACCGTTCCGCGGATCTTGCCCGTCGGTCGTTCGACGACGACCTCGACGCCCGTCGCGTGCTGTCCGGAGGTCAACGCGAGCTTGACCGTCTTCCTCGGCCGCATCGGAATTCCGCTCGCGAGCGCGCCGAGGCGATAGCTCCCGGCGCCGAGGCCGTGAAGCTGGAACGCGCCGCCTTGCGACGAGACTGTCTTGAAGCCGCTCGATACGACGCCATTCTCGAGTGTCGTCACGTCGCCGTCGACGCTCGCGCGGATCATCACGCCCTCGACCGGCTGGCCAGCGGAGTCGACGACGCGTCCTTCGATCGATCCGCCGGGCGCGACGCGGATGACGTTGTCGCTGCCGTCGGCCACGACGAGCTCGTCGGTGCCCTCGTCTCCGTTCGGGCAGCGCGCGGAGATCGTCGCCTTGTCGGCGGCGAACGGCGCGAAGTGAAAGCTGCCATCGAGGGTCGTCGTCATCGAGTCGTGGTGGGGGAATGGGTCGGTCGCACCGACCTGTTCGATGTCGACGTCGCAGAGCTCGCGCGGCTCGACATGTCCCGCGATCTCGAGCCCGCGGCGGACGCGCACGACGGCGCCGTCGACGTCGGTCTTGGCGAGCGGCACGATCGCGCGCCCGTCGGCGATGAAGCGATCGCTCGTGCCGGTGAGGGCCCACCGGCCCGGGGCGAGCCCCTCGAATACGAACGCGCCAGCACCGTCGGAGGTCGTCTCGGCATCGCCCGTGCCAGACGCTCGCACCGTGACGTTGGCGGCCGGTGCACCGTCTCCGGCGATGACCTTCCCGCGGAGGGCCGCCGCCGGGGCGATCAGCACGACGACCGAGGTTTGCTGCTCGGCGACGCCGAGACCGACGCCGACGGGCGTACGCGAGCTGCGGTTGCCCGCACGCGCGGCGAGGTCGTACGCGCCCGGCCGCAGGCCCGCGAATCGAAACTTACCTGCGCCGTCCGTCTTCACGCCGTTGTCGTTGCTGTCCGCGAGCTCCGACCCGGCCGCATCGTGGCGTGCCTCGACGAGCGCGCCGGCGACCGGTTGCTTTGTCTGGGTGTCTCGCACGACACCCTCGATCACGCCGCCGGGTACGAGCGCGAAGTTCGCGCTCGCCCCGCTCGCACCGAGGTCGATGTAGCGCTCTTGCGCGGCATACTCGGGATGGCTCGCTGCGACGAGGACGGCACCACCCGCGACGGCGAGCTTGTAATGGCCGGCCGCGTCCGTGAACGCCACCGCGACCGCTCGGCCTGCCTTCGTGTGGAGATCGAGCTTCGCCGCGTCGATCCGCGCACCGGCGACCACGCCACCGGTGGCATCGGTCACGACGCCCGTGACCGTGCGGCCACCGCTCGCGAGGACGATCCGCGCTCGGTCGTCATGCGCGGTCTCGACTCGCAGCGTCGTCGCGGCAGGCTCGTGGCCCTCCGCGGATGCGGCGATCGACCACTCTCCCGCGGCAAGCTCGATCGACACCGTGCCGTCGCCCGCGGTCTTGCCGACGACGACACCACCGTCGACGGGGGCGCAGCGCACGACCGCATTCGCGACCGGCCCGATCTCGTCGAGGACGGTGACAGCGATGTGTGCCGTGTGCACATCGACGTTCGCTCCGCTCGTGCGACCCGCGCCGGATCCGGCGACGGTGGCGGCCGCAGGCTTGTCGCTGCCTGCGCGCCGCTTGTAGAAGTGCGCGCCGACGAGCAGCAGCCCGGCGACGACGACGAGAACAGCGATGGCTTTCTTCACGAGAACGACTCCCAGTGCCGCGCTACCGGCGGTGCTTTGGTGAACGGTGAGCGGTGCCAGCGCGGCGATCACGGCGCGGCCTGTCTTGTGCTCTTCCGCGTACAGGCGACCGCGCAGCTCGTCGAGCGCGGTCTTCAGCCTGCGGCGTACGGTGCCCTCGGGAACTCCCGAACGCCGCGCGATCTCCGCGCTGCTGAGATCCTGAAAGTAGTGGAGCAGGACCGTGGTCCGATACGGCTCGGCGAGGCGCATGACCTCGGTGACAACGACGCGCTGTGCGTCGACGCGGCTCACCAGCTCGTCGGGCGTCGGCGAGCGCTCCGCGAACGACTCGACCGCAGCCTCGCGAACGCCGCGGCGCTTCGTCGCACGACTGCGCATCCGCACGAGGTTAAGCGCGACGCGGCTCAGCCATGGCTTGAGCGGCCGGCCGTCCGTCGGCGCGTGCTCGGCGGCGACGAGCCAGGTCTCTTGCGCGAGGTCGTTCGCGTCGGCGTCGTTGCGCACCAACGCCGCGGCGAGGCGTTTCAGCCACGCCAGCTCGCTCATCAGCTCGTCGAGCTGTGCATCTCGGACGTCGTCCATGTCGCTCGCCCCTAGAATGCCGCCAGGAGCGGAACCGTTCGCTCGATTATCGGCGTTCGAGGATGATCAGCTCGACGCGATCGTTGATCGCCGCCGCGCCACGCTGCTCGGCGGGCACGAGCGGCTTACTGCCGCCGAAGCCGCGCGCCTCGACGCGCTTGGGATCGATGCCGTACTGGACGAGCCAGTCGCGGATCAACTTCGCGCGCGCGTCGGAGATGGTCTGGTCCTTGTCGGAGTTCGCGGTGGGCTGGACGTGCACGGTCACGCGCACACGCACGATCTCGGTGTGCGCGCGGAGCGTCGCGCCGATCTGACCGAGCAGGTTGTTCGACGCCTTCGCGAGCTTGTCGCGCTGGAACTGGATCGACTCGAGGAGCTCCAGGCGATCGGGCGACAGCACGACGAGCGAGTCGCCCTTGTCGGGACAGCCGTCCTCGTCCTGGAAGCCGTTGATCGTCTCGGGCTCGTTCGGGCACTTGTCTTTGTCGTCGGGGATGCCGTCACCGTCGTTATCGGGATCGGGACAGCCGTCGAGATCCTGAAATCCGTCCTTGTCCTCGGGCTCGTTCGGGCACTTGTCTCGCGAGTCGGGGATGCCGTCGCCGTCGTTGTCGAGATCCGGGCAGCCGTCCTCGTCCTGATAGCCGTCCTTGTCCTCGGGATCGAGCGGGCACTTGTCCGTGACGTCGGGGATGCCGTCGCCGTCGTTGTCGGGATCAGGACAGCCATCGTCGTCCTGATACATGTCCTTGTCCTCGGGCTGATCGGGACACTTGTCGATCGAGTCCGGAATGCCGTCGCCATCGCGGTCGCCATCGACCTTCGGGATGTCGGGGCGCGACGTGTACTTCGGCGCGTACGACAGGCCGAGCGAGAACTCGCCGTAGCCGGCGTTCAACGTGTACGGCGCCTGCTCCGACGGACCGCGCAGGTAACGGCCGTCGAGCCGCACCGCGATCGCGTCGGTCAGATAGAACCGCACGCCCGCACCGGCATGGACCGGCCAGTGGTTGCTGCTGCCGAGTAGATCCGACGTGCCGTGCATCATCCCGAAGCCGGCGGCGGCGAACGGCACGAACCCGCTCGCGGTCGGCAGCTGGAACACGACCTGCGCCCGCCAGTTGTAGAGCTTCGCGCTGCCGTCGGGGCCGAACCCGTCGCTGTTCATGCCCTTCGTCGTCGCGGTGATCACCGAGAGCTCGCCTTCGGCCGCCCAGTTCGGCGAGAACGCGTAGGCGTAGCGAAACCCGAGCTCCGGGCTGAGGCGCTGGAGCTCCGGCCGGGTCAGGCCATCGAACTTCGAGACGTCATAGAACTGGTGGTAGTAGTTCGAGATGAAGCCGCCGACGAACAGGCCGACCTCGCCGAGCGTCGTCGTCTCGGCGGCGGTCTCGGCCGGCGTCGTTGCGGTGACCGTCGCGCTCCCGGCCACCCCATCGTCGGCAGTAGCCACGCGCGCAACGACGAGCATCAGCGCGCAGACGAGTCCCGCTCTCCTCACTGCCTAGAATTGTATCAAGCGCGCAACGCGACCGCGCGGGCCTGTTGCGCTTTCAGCACGACGTAGGCGGTCATGTTCACGATGTCCTCGACGGACGCGTCGTTTTGGAGCGCCGCACAGGGCTTGGCGAGTCCGAGCAGGATCGGCCCCACCGCCGACCCACCGCCCAGCTCCTTCAGCACCTGGTACGACGCGTTTGCGGGGTCGAGGTAGGGAAACACCAGGGTATTCGCCGACCGGGTCAAACGTGAGAACGGGTAGTACTGGCGGCGGCGCTCCGGGTCGAGCGCCATCTCTGGCTGCATCTCGCCGTCGATCTCGAGGTCGGGGCGCTCTTTCCGGACCATCTCGAGCGCGTACTGGATCTTCTTCACGCCTTCGCTGCGGACCGTACCGAAGTTCGAGTACGAGATCATCGCCACGCGGGGCACGACGCCGAAGCCCTGGACCGCGTCCGCCATCTGCAGCGTGATGTTCGCGAGGGTCTCGGCATCGGGATCGATGTTGAACACCGTGTCGCCGAAGAACCGCACGTGGTTCTGGGCGACCATCATGTACATGCCGACCGCGACCTTGCAGTGCGGCAACAGGCCGAAGATCTCGAGCATCGGCTTGACGGTGTCGGGATAGTTGAGGCGCAGGCCGTTGACGCAACCGTCGGCATCGCCGCGGTCGACCATGATCGCCGCGAAGTAATCGCTCTTCTGGAGCAGCGCCTGCGCCGCAAATCTGGTGAGCCCTTTGCGCTGGCGCAGCTCGTAGAACCGATCGACGTAGCTCTGCTGGTTCGCCGTGCGCGGATCGATGATCTCCGCCCCGCGCGATAACAGATCGAGCGACATCTCGCTGCACAGCTGTTCGATCTCGGCCTGGCGCCCGAGGAGGATTGGCGTCGCGATGCCCTCCTCGCTGATCTGCTGGACCGCGCGCAACAGGCGCGGGTTCGCCGCGTGCGGGAACGCGATCCGCTTCGGTTGCTGGCGCGCGGTGCGCCCGATCGTCCGCATGATCGAGTACGCCGCGTTCGAGCCCTTCGACATCAAGCGCTCGCGATACTCCGCAGGATCGAACTTGATCCGGGCGACGCCCGATTCCATCGCCGCCTTCGCGACGGCGGGCGCGACCCACCACAGCGCGCGCGGATCGAACGGCTTCGGGATGAAGTACTCCGGCCCCATCTTCAGCGACTTGCCGCCGTACGCGTTGACCACCGCATCGGGCACCGGCTCGCGCGTCAGCTGCGCGAGTGCGTGTGCGGCGGCGAGCTTCATCGCCTCGCTGACTGACGACGCGCGGCAATCGAGCGCGCCGCGGAAGATGTACGGAAACCCGAGCACGTTGTTGACCTGGTTCGGGTAGTCGCTACGCCCGGTCGCGACGAGCGCATCGGGCCGCGCCGCGATCGCCTCGGGGTAGCTGATCTCCGGATCTGGATTCGCGAGCGCGAAGATGATCGGCCGCTCGGCCATGCCCTTGAGCATCTCGGGCACGACCGTGCCGGCGACCGACAGGCCCATGAACATGTCGGCGCCCTGCATCGCATCGACGAGCGTGCGGCGGCCGTCGTCGGCGATCGCGAACTTCAACTTGTGGCGGTTGAGATCCGAGCGGCCCTTGTGGATGACGCCCTTCGAATCGACGAGGACGACGTGCTCGGCCTTCATGCCGAGGCTGCAGAAGAACTCGACGCACGCGATCGCACCCGCGCCGGCACCCGACACGACGAGCTTCAACGTCGCGAGGTCCTTCTTCGCGAGCTCCGCCGCGTTCAACAGGCCGGCACCCGAGATGATCGCGGTGCCGTGTTGATCGTCGTGGAACACCGGGATCCGCATCCGCTTGCGCAGCTTCTCTTCGATCTCGAAGCACGCGGGCGCCGAGATGTCCTCGAGGTTGATCCCGCCGAACGTCGGCTCGAGCGAGGCGACGATGTCGCAGAACTTGTCGACATCGGTCTCCGCGATCTCGAGGTCGAACACGTCGATGTCGGCAAACTTCTTGAACAGGCAGGCCTTGCCCTCCATCACCGGCTTGCCGGCGGCGGGCCCGATATTGCCGAGCCCGAGCACCGCGGTGCCGTTCGAGATCACGGCGACCAGGTTGCCGCGCGCGGTGTATTCGAAGCTGAGGTCCGGGTCCTTCTCGATCGCGAGACAGGGTTCGGCGACACCAGGCGTGTACGCGAGGGACAGGTCGATCTGGCTGACCAGCGGCTTGGTCGGGACGACCTCGATTTTTCCTTTGCGGCCGCGCGAGTGGTACTCGAGCGCGTCCTCTTTCCGAGTCATGCGCGAAGTGTATCAGTCGTTGTCGAGATTGACCGCGTGGACGTCGTTCGGGTCGGCGCCGTTGTACGTCGGGTCTGTAGAGCTACACGTGCTATCGATGACGTCGTAGAGCTGGTCGCCATCGGGGATCGCGTCGTCGATGCCGGTGATCGTTACGGTTTGAAATCCGAAGCTCCCCGGCGTGAACGTCACGCCCGCCGGGTTTGCGATGCCTTCTGTCGGATCGTTCGACGTAATCGGGCACACCACGTTCGCCGCCGGCGCGACGGTCAGCCGCATCTGATAGGTCGCTTGCGCGCCGTTTTCGCTGGTCGTCACGAACGGCTTCGCCTTGACGTAGACCTGGGGCGTTTCATTGTCGATGTTCGTGACCGTCACGTCGGGTGGATTCAAGCCGTTGTAGGCGGCGTCGCTCGAGGTCGCCGCGCCGGTGATGATCAGGAACGGCTGGTTGCCGTCGGTCAGGAGGTCGTCGACGCCGGTCACCGTGATCGTCTTCGGCACGTTCCAGTTGCCGGGCGTGAACGTGACGACCGCCGGCGCGACGAAGCCTTCGCCGAGATCGCTCGATGCGAGCGTGACGCGCACGGTGCCGGTCGGGCGCTTGATCAACACGATCGTGAACGTCTCGCTGTCGCCGAATTCGGAGACGACGAGGTTGCCCGGTGGCGTGATCGCGAAGCCGGCGCGATCGTTGTCGAGGTTCGTGACGCTGACCGAATCGCCGGTGAAGTTGTTGTAGACCGGGTCGGCCGACGTGCCGGTGAGGTCTACCTGGTAGGCAATGTCACCATCGACGAGCGCGTCGTCGACACCGCGCACCGTGATCGTCTGCGCGACGTCCCAATCCGCGGGCGTGAACACGATCGACGCCGGATACACGGTGCCCTCCGTCGTGTCGCTCGACGCGACATGAACCGTGACGTTCGCGACCGGCTGGCTGTGCAACACGACGCGGAAGTGGTCGGTCGTGCCACGCTCGCTCGTCACGAGGCCACTCGCCGGCGTCGCCTCGATGCCGGGCGTGTCGTCGTCGACATTCGTGCCGGTGACATCGTCGGGATCGAGCCCGCTGTAGCGCGGATCGGTGGTGACCGCGGGTGCGAGCGCGATCGTCCACGTCCGATCACCGTCGACGACGAGGTCATCGATGCCGGTGACGGTCACGGTCTGCGGCGTCGACCAGGTCGCGCTCGTGAACACCAGCGAGCCGACGTTCGCCTGCGCTTCACCCGGCGCCGACGACGATACCGCGATCGTGACATCGGCCGTCGGTTGGGTCGCGAGCACGACCGCGAAGTGATCGCTACCGCCGCCTTCGGTCGTCACGAGGCCCGACGTCGGCGTGACGACGATCGCCTGTAAATCGTCGTCGACGTTCAGGGCCTGGACGTCGTCGGCATCCATCCCCGCGAACGCAGGATCGTCGCTCGTCGCCGGCGCGAGCTCGATCGTGTAGGGCTGGACGCCGTCGGCGATCTGATCGTCGACACCAGTCACCGTCACGGTCTGCGCGAGGTCCCAGTTGCTCGGAGTGAACGTGACGCTCGCGCGATCGGCGACACCCTCGGCAGGGTTCGAAGATGCGATCGGGATCGTGACGTCGTCCATCGGCTTCGCGGTGAGCCTGACGGTGAACGTCGCGTGGGTTCCGGTCTCCGACGTCAACAGGCCTGCGACCGGCGTGACGATCGCGCCCGCGTGATCGTCGTCGTCGTTCGTGACTTGCAGATCGACCGCCGCGATCGGCAGCACCGAGCCGGTCGCGCTGATCTGGATCGTGTACGCCTGTGGCCCATCGACCCACGGATCGTCGACGCCCGCGATCATCACACGCTGTGGTTGATCGAAGTTGGCGGGCATGAACACGAGCGACGTCGGCGCGACGATGCCCTCGCGATCGTTCGACGTGGCGAGCGCGACGTCGACTCGACCCGGGGGCTGCTCGCTCAACGCGATCGTGATGCTGGTGGCCCCGCCCGCTTCGTTCGTATGGAGGTCGGTCGTCGGCGAGATCACGAGCTCGCCGCCATCGTGGTGATTGTTGTCGCCGCACGCGGGGCACGCCGCGACCACAATTGCGACGAGCGTCGCCCTCCAGGTCATCGCTGCAAATTGTATCAGCGGGAGCTAGCCATCCACCAAAATCGGAACATCGAGGCGGGCGGCCACGGCGAGTGTGCGCAAGAACGCAGCGAGCTGTTCGATCTCGGCGTCTGGATGAGGATCGACGTGCGCGGCGGCGAGCACCCGCTGGCGGCCGGGGCCGTCCTTCAAGTCGTGGAGGCTGGTGTCGTGCGGGATGACCCCCGTGAACAGCGCGAGCATGAGGCAGTGCGCGGGGTTGAGCTGGCCGACCATGAACATCATCTGGAACAGCTGGTCCGACGACATCTCGATCAGCGAGCCGTCCTCGGCCTGCCAGCGCACGCCGTATGCGACCTTGCTCGCGAAGTAGGTGGTGCCGGCGGCCCGCAGCTTCGCGGCGGGCGAACCGTCCCAGTTGAACTCGGCGAGCCCGCGGACGAGCAACGCCCCGGCGGCGCACTGCAGATTCACGGGCATCCGCGCCATCAGCCACTCTTCGACGCGCTCGGGAATCGGGTAACGGATCCGGCGGTGACACGCGAACTCGCGCGGCAATTCGGCCGGGCACAGCTTGCAGGCATCGCTCACCCGATCGAGCGGCGCGGCCTCGTTCAATAAGTCCTGGAGCGTGACCCCGCGCGCCGAGTCGCCGCCGGGGTTGCGCATCGTCAGCTGGATCTCGATTTCCTTGGGCTCGCGCTGGTCGCCGTCCTCGCGCATCTGGAGCAGGGCGGACCGCGCCAGGACCCGCGTGCGGTGCAATTCGACGAGCTTCTGGGCGCCGAGGACCTGCTGGGGCTCGCACTTCACGGCCAGCAAGTAGTCGATTGCCATGGCCCATCCTAACCCCAGGTACAGCCGGCCTTGTGCGCGAGCGGGTTAACCAGTAGAAAAAGGGCCCGCTGCACCCGTAGCTCAGCTGGATAGAGCGTTGGCCTCCGGAGCCAAAGGTCACAGGTTCGAATCTTGTCGGGTGCACGAAGCTAAGACGTGGCGATGAAGACCCTGGCCGAAATCGCGATCGAGGCAGGGCTCGTCACCAAGGACAACGCGGTCAAGGCCGGCAAGATCGCCGCGACGCGCCAGCAGCCGCTCGTCCACGTCTTGATCCGCGAGCTCGGTGTCGACGAGGTCGCGCTGATCGCCGCGCTGCGCAAGCAGACCCGCGTGCCGCTGATCGACCCGGCCGAGATCGAGGTCGACGCCGAGGCGCTGCGGATGGTCGCGAAGGACGTGTGCTCGCGGCTCCGCGTGCTGCCGCTGTCGGTGTCGATCGACGGCACCACGAAAGTGCTGCGGATCGCGATGGCGGATCCGACCGATACATCCGCGATCCTCGAGCTCGAGCAGCTCGCGGCGTGCGAGATCGAGGTCACCGCGCTGCCGTTGTCCGCGATCGAGGAGCTCGTCGACAAGGGTTACAAAGCGTTCTCGACCGCGGTCGTGAAGCGCGGGGACGGGCTGTTCGTGTCCCGCCGGCCGACCCGGACCGGGCCGATCCGGGTGACCTCGGACTTCGAGACCGAGGTGTCGGTCACGGCCCAGATCCCGTTGAGCTCGTTGGTGGAATCCGATATCGACGCCAAGTTTGCCGCCCTTTGCGCCCTGCTCGTGAAGAAGGGCGTCGTGACCGAGGCCGAGCTGGCAGAAACCCTCAAGAAATCCGACAAGTCGTAACGAAGTGGGCGATTGCGAGGGCCAGATCCCGCGCTATCATCGTTTTTGTCGTCCGTCAGGCGACTTATGCCCGCTCATGACATGACCACGGCGTCGATCACCTGCGAAGGCTGCAAGCACGCATATGCGGAGAACGCGCTGTTCTGCCCGAACTGCGGCCGGCCCAAGCTGCGAGCAGAGAGCACGGCCGATCCCCTCATCGGCAAGCTGCTCGGTGATCGGTTCCTGGTTCAAGAGCTGATCGGGCAAGGCGGATCCGGCTCGATCTATCGCGCGGAGCACGTGACCTTGCGGCGCAAGGTCGCGATCAAGGTGCTCCACAACGAGCTGTCGCGCGACGACCTCGCGGTCGAGCGGTTCCGGCGCGAGGCGACGACGGTCGCCGAGATCGATAACGAGCACATCGTCGAGATCCACGACTTCGGTCGGATCCCCGATGGCCGCTTGTACCTCGCGATGGAGCTGCTCGAAGGCGAGACGCTCGATCACGTGCTCGCGCGCGAGACCACGCTCTCGGTCGAGCGCGCCGCGGACATCCTGATCCAGGTCGGCGAGGCGCTGATGGAGGCGCACGCGATCGGCTACGTCCACCGCGATCTGCGCCCGCGCAACGTCTACCTCGCGGTCCGTCGCGGCAAGGCGAACTTCGTCAAGCTGCTCGACTTCGGGCTCGCGAAGCTCGTCGAGACCGACGCTTCGGCCGCATCGACGAGCCTCGGCATGACGTTCGGCGATCCGCGCTACATGTCGCCCGAGCAAGCCCGCGGCGATCGGATCGATCGGCGCGCCGATATCTATCAGCTCGGCTGCGTCGCGTACGAGATGTTGACCGGTCAGCCGCCGTTCACCGGCAACCGCGTGTTCGACATCCTGACGAAGCAGGTCACCGACATTCCCGCGCCGCTGCCGACGCGCCGTCCCGGCGTGCCGCTGTGGATGGAGGCCGCGGTCGCGAAGATGCTCGCGAAGGATCCGGTCAATCGGTTCGCGACGACGACGCGCATGGTCGAAGCGCTGCGCCGCGGGCTCGAGACCGGCGAGGTGATGGAGGACGAGATCGCGCGCCGGCGCGAGAGCATCCCACCGCCGTCGGTGTCGCGCGTGATGCAGAAGATGGGGATGACGTCGCCGGCGGATTCGCCGCGCGAGCACATGCCGCAGCGAGAGCTGCCGCCGTTGCCGCCTGCACCGGTGCAGGCGCCGGTCGCAGCCGCGCCGGTCGCAGCCGCGCCGGCCACACCACCCGCGGCGGTTGCCATCGAGGCGCCGGCCGAGCGTCGCCGTACGGGCACGCCCGAGGTTGGCGTGCCGGTCGCTCCGGCACCGGTCACGCAGCCCGCGGTCGCGGGAGCGATCGATCGCCGGTACGAGCCGACCGACAAGATCGAGCGGGTCAAGCCGCCGGTCGTCGCGGAGCCGCGCGCCAAGCGAGCGAGCTCGCAAGGCAGCCTCGGGGAATCGAGCGCGAGCTGGTACGAAGAGGGCGAGCGCGCGGCCGCGGCGGCGCATCACGATGTCGACGACTTCGATGACACGGGGGCTCGCGAGCTCGCGAAGAAGAAGAAGGCCCAGAAGGCGAAGAAGCTGATCTCGCCGAGCTCGACGGACCTGTCGATGTACGACACGCCGGCGCGCAACCGGCGCGGGCTCGTGTTGTTCGCAATGCTCGGCGTCGCGGTGATCGGCGGCGGGCTCGCGTTCGCGTTGACGCGTACGAGCGATCCGACGAAGCCGCCGCCGCTCGTGCCGCAACCGCAACCGGTCGCGACGATCACGAGCGACGCCGCGCCGTCGCAGGTGATCGAGACGACACCGGATGCGAGCGTCGCGAGCGTCCAGATCGCGGCGACCGAGCCCTCGAGGCCGGCGACGCCGACGACGCAGGTCACCACCGCGCCGGCACATCCGACGACGACGGTAGCGGCGCATCCGACCACGACCGCGACGCACCCGACGACGGTCGCGAGCGCCGGGTCACATGATCACGATCGCAAGGGTGGGCCGACGGACTTCGATTTCGGCGTCAATGATGGATCGCGGCACCACCCTACCGGGCCGGGCACGACCACAACGACGAATCCGAGTACGAGTACGAGTGCGAGTACGACGAAGCCGGGAGGCAATGTGACGGGAGGACCGCAAGACCCGTACGGCACCGCGGGCGATCCGCCGGCGGATCCGGGCGATGCGGGCTCGCCCGAAAAGAAGGCCGAGTTCTACGCCGGCCTCGGCCAGCAACAGATGGTGTCGAGCGACACCGCGGGTGCTGCGGCGAGCTTCAAGAAGTCGCTCGAGCTCGATCCGAAGAACGTCGCCGCGGTCAGCGGCATGGGCGAGATCGCACTGCGCCAGGGTTTGTTCGGCGATGCGATCGCGCACTTGAAGAAAGCCGCGCGGCTCGCACCGAAGAGCTCGAACGTGTTCACGCTGCTCGGCGAGGCGTACTTGAACAGCGGCCAGAGCTCGATCGCGGCCGATAACTTCAAGAAGGCGCTGCAGCTCGATCCGGATAACAAGCGCGCGCGCGAAGGCTACGACGACGCATCGAGCAAAGTTCCGCCGCCGACGGACGACAACTAGTCGTGATACGGCAGCTGCGGCGACGTCAGATACGGCGCCGAGTACTTGTCGAGCAGGCGGCCCGCGACCGCGAAGCCGAAGCTCGGTCCATACGACACCGGTGAGCCGCCGAGATCTTGCTGGATCTGCGCGAGCACCGAGATCGGGCCGAGCTTGGCCGGGACGATCACCGGAAGGGCCGCGAGCACGACGAGCGAGACGCGCATGCGCGTGCATCGAGCAAGGGTTGGACCATTGGCGCGTGCCGCGATTCCACGCGGTTCGTGCGCGAACGGTCGCGAAATTGCCGCTACGTCACGACACGTGTGTCGCGATCCCACGGGATCCGACGAAACCAGACGTACGCGATGCCGGCGCCGCCCGCCGCCCAGATCAGCATCGCGAGCAGCGCGATGTTGCGGCGCTCGTCGTGCTTGCGCGCGAGCTGGCCGGCGCGAAAGCCATCGAGCGCGGTGTAGTCCTCGGGCGTCACCGCGTCGTGCTGCACGGCGTTCACGTTCGCATCGATCTGCGCGAACGCCGAGCTCTCCTGGAGGTGGGCGATGAAGTGCGCCGGTACGAAGCCGAGCACGATCGCGATCACGATCCCGACGACGAACCGCGTCTTCGGATCGCGCAGGCCGGTCGCCGGTGGTCCCGTCATCGTTTGCAGCGACGGCCGCGACGCGCGGTCGGTCGGCAGCTGCAAGGCCGGCCGCGATATGCGGGGCGCGGGCTCGGCCGGCTCGGTCTCGGGCGGGACGCCGACCCTCTTCTTCGCCGCACGCGCGACCTCGTCGGGCGCGAGGTCGACCGCGAAATTCGCGTCGTCGGCGTCGGGCGGCGCGAACATGTCGAGCGGCTCGTCCTTCGGCTTCGCTGCTGGACCTGCCGACTTCGCGGGTGCGGGCTTCGCCTTGCCGTCGAGCGTCGCGGCGGGCGCAGTCGGAGGCGGCGCGAACGCATCCGCGGCAGGGCCCTCTTCTTTGCCGTCGACCGACGACAGCTTCAACAACGCGCCATCGTCGAGCGCGCCGAGGCTGCCGACCTGCTGCTCGCCCGAGAACGCGGCGGCGAGGCCAGATTGAAAGCCCTTCGGGGGTGTCGCCGTTCGTGCCGTCGCGGGGGATGGCGTCTGGCGCGGCGGCAACACACCCTGCGACGGCCGTGCTGGAGGCTGCGCCGGCGCCACACTGACCGCGGGGAACGGCAGCGGCGTCTTCGCCGCGTTCGAGGGCGATGCTTCTTCGAGCGAACAGCGTGCGCCGAGTGCGGTGAGGTCGCGGATGTAGGAGTCCGCGGTCGCGCGATCGCAGTTGCCTTTGACCCGAAACCTCCCGCTCGCGATCCGCGCCTGCAGATCCGCGACCGGGAGGCCGTAGTGCGCGGCGACCGCCGCAGCGAGCTGGTCCTTGGCCGCGGGCGAAGCGTCCGCGGCTCCATCCACGAACACGTGATAAAGCGCCATCCCACCGCCATCATCACACGGAGGAGATCTCTTCCGCCGGATTTCCGGGCCGCGAAAGTTGCCCGTCGCGATCACGGGCTCCTACGCTCGAGTATGCAGCTCGGAACGAAGCGTCCCACCATCGGAGTGTCGTGGTCGTCGCGCCGGATTCGCCTCGGAGTCGCACACAAGGGGCCGGCAACGAGCTGGCAAGCACCGCAGAAGGAAGTGACGGAGCGCCGCCCGGCGAAGAAGCGCCGGTAGGGGTCTGGTCGCGCGGGAGCGCGCTTACAGCGTGATGTGGTGCTGGGTCGCCCACGCCGGGATGTCGGCGGCGCGCTTGTCCTTCAGCGCGTCGAGCTCGGCTTTCGCGTCGCGGGCGAGCGAGATCGCGCGCGCATGCGAGCCGTTCGCGTCCCACAGCGCACGTGCGAGTGCGAATTCACCGGTGGCGTGATTGACGTGGTCGTCGGCCGAGCGGCGTGGCGTCGCATTCAGACCGGCGACGACTTGCTCCAAGGGTGCGACGGCATCGCTCGCATGCCCGAGATCGACCTGACAGTCGGCGGTCGTCTGGAGCACGCGCAGGATGTCGGGATGATTCGCCGGGAGCTGCTTCGTGCGCGCGGCAAGCGCGGCGGCGAGAAGCGGCAGCGCTTCATCGCAGCGCTTCTCGAGCCGCAACGCCAGCGCGACGTTGACCTCGGACTGCGTGGTCAGCAGGTGATCGGGCCCGAGCGTCTTCTCGCGGATCGCGAGCGTGCGGCGATGGACCTCGAGCGCCTCGGAAATCTTGCCGAGCCGACTCAGCACCGCCGCGTAGGTCTGCAGCGCGATCGCGGTGTCGGGACTATCGGGACCGGCGACCTTCTCCATCTGCTCGGCGGACCGCCGCGCGAACGGTTCGGCCTCCGCATACTTTCCCGTGAACATGTACGCCTGCGCGGCGGTGCCGAGCGAGACCACGACATCGCGATGCTGCTCGCCATACGCGGCGACGAGCAAAGCGTAGGACCGCTGCTGCGACGCGAGCGCGCCGGGAAGATCGCCGGTCCGCATCTGGAGCTGCGCGAGCGTGTTGAGCGTCTTGCCGATCGCGGGATGGTCTTCGCCGAGCGTCGCGCGCTGGATCGCGAGCGTGCGATCGATCGTGTCGCGCGCCTCGGGATATAGCCTGCGCATCATCTGCACGGTCGCGAGCACGCCGAGCGGTTCGGCGACACGCGCGTCGTTCGGGCCGGAGAGCTTTTCGCGCAGCGCGATCGCGCGGTCGAGCGCTTCGGTCGCGGCGTCGAGCTTGCTCTCGCGCATCAGCAACAAGCCCTGATCCAGGGCAAGCGAAGCGGTCAGATCCGGATCGTCGTCGAGGCCTTTGATCACGGCGGCGGCTTGATCGAGGTGCTTGTGGCCGTCCGCGAACGTGGTGCGCTCGGCGGAGACCGCGACGAGCCAGGTCAGGGCCTGCGCGCGCGTCCGCGAATCGCGACTGGTCTCGGCAGCGAGGAGTGCGCGGGTCAGTGCGGCGTCCGCACGATCCCACTCGCGCAGCCGCGTCGCGGCTTTGCCGTCGAGCAGCTCGGCCTCCGCGAGGACAGGACCGTAGTGGAGCTCGGGCGCGGTCGCGGCGACTCCGTGCGCGCAGTCAGCGGCGTCGTGGTAGCGACCCGAGTCGAGCAACGCACCGCAGCTCGCGAGCGATTTCTCGGTGCTCGCGATCTTCCTGCGCAGCTCCGCGTCGGCCGGCCGGCGCTCGAGCTCTTGCAGCGATGCGACTTCCGAGCACGCGGCCACCGGCGCCAGCGCATCGACCGCGTCGACACTGCCCCGCACGGTGGCCGGATCGGCGGCGACAAACGCAGTGGCGAGCGCGCCGAGCTCTTGCTTGCGCCGGCGCAGGCACTCCATGCGGAGATCGAGCAATGCTTCGGACTGGACGTCGCGCACGCGCGTCGCAGCGCAGGTGTCGTCGTACGCGCTCGTCCACGTCGCCGCGTAGCGATCGAGCGCAGTACTCGCGGCCGCGAACGAGACCAGCGCGTAGGGCAACCGCGATCCGGCGAACGCACCGAGCGCCTGTTCGCGCATGCTCCCGTTCCACACCCCCGCGAGCTCGCTCGCGCCGAGATCGCGGCGCGGGCCGCGCGCCGCTCCGGTCCACGCGAACGCGGCGGCGAGGCCGAGCACCCCGACGGCGCCGGCGGCGACGACGCGGTTGCGCCGGCGCGCCGCGCGGTCGAGCTCGCCGAGGAGCTCGGTCATCGACGGGAACCGCTTCGCAGGTTCCGCTGCGAGACCGCGGCGCAGCGCGCGGATCAACCGGCCCGGGACGCGTGGTCGTGCCGGAAATTTTGGCGTGCCCGCCGCGACCGCCGCGCGGAGCGCAGCGACATCGGCTCCCGCGAACGGACGTTTCCCATAGACACCTTCGTACAGCGCCGCGCAGAACCCGAATTGATCCGAGCTCGCGGTCGCCGCCGCACCCGCGAGTTGCTCGCCGGCCATGTAGGCCGGCGTGCCGGCGGCAACATCGTCTCCGTTCGAGGTGCTCGGATCGCTCGACCTGGCGAGCCCGAAATCGGTGACGTACACGCGACCATCGTCGGCGACGAGCACGTTGCTCGGTTTGAAGTCACCGTGGACGAGCCCGGCCGCGTGCGCCGCTGCGAGGCCGCGGCCGGCTTGCAGCATCACGCGGAGGACGGCGCGCCAGCCGAGCTCCTTGCGGAACCACTCCGCGAGCGTCGCGCCCTGCACGAGCTCCATCGCGAGGAACAACTTGTCGGCGACGGTGCCGACGTCATAGATCCGGATCACGTGCGGGTGCGCGAGCTTCGCCATCGCCTGGGCCTCGCGCAACAGGCGCTGCTCCGAGCCGCCGGAGCGGACGAGCTTGATCGCGACGTCGCGATGAAGATCCGGATCGTTCGCGCGATAGACCTCGCCCATCGCGCCGCTGCCGATCCGCTCGACGACGCGGTAGCGCCCGACGTCTTGGCCGGTCCAGTCGAGCTCGCCGATCGTCAGGATCAGCTCGCGGCACATCGAGCACTGATCGAGGTGCTCCCACACGACCTCGCGATCTGCCGCGAGGGTGCCTCGGACCCAGGCGTGGACCGCGGTGTCGTCGAGGCAGAGCATCGGCTGCTCTCCTATCACAGCAACTGGTAGCCCAGCGCGAGCAATGCGACCGCGCGGGTCTGATCGCCGATCGCGCCGGCCTGGAGCTCGCCCGAGACGTAGAGCGCGTGCCGGCCCGAGGCCGCGAGGTTGTAGCCCACGCGGGCGAAGCCACCTGCGCCGTTCGTGCGCATGCTGTAGCCATCCGCGTCGAACGAGCGCTCGCCGAGGTTGCCGAGCCCGGCGCCGAGCCACAACGACGGCGTCGCGGTGTATTGCACCGATGCGCCGACGAAGCCGTACGCACCGACCTCGCTGAGTCTGAACGCGAGCGCGAAATCGTGCTGGGCCCACAAGCCGATCGCGAACGCCACGCCGGCCGTGCTGTTGTCGATCGACGTGCTGCCGGCACCGACCGCGATCTCGAGCGTGAGCCCGTGGTGGGCGCGCTCGACCTCGGGCGGCGGCTGGTACGCGACGACGTAAGGCGACGATCCATACGGCGAGACGATGGGCGCGGCCGGTGCAGCCGGCGCCGGATCGGCGAACCCGCGGGTCGCGAGCAACAGGACGACTACGAGGATGGGCTTATTCACGACACGTTCCTCCGAAGCAGTGATCGCCGGCGCAATCCTCGTTGAACACGCAGCGCTCGCCGATCGAGCCGTAGCCCATGCACGCGTGGTCGCGGCAATGGAAACCGTCGCCGCCGCAGTCGCTGTCGAACGTGCACTGCGCCGCAGCGGTCGTGGTGGTGACCGACGTTGCCGTCGAGCGCATGGGCGTGATCGTGTGGACGACCCGGATCGGCGCGTTGTTCGCGCCCTGCAGGAAGCCTTGCTGATAACCCGCTGCGGTCTCGGCTTGCACCGATGGCACGCACAGCTCGGTCCAATCGCTGTGCATGCGATCGCCCGCGTAGCCGGCGTTGTAGCCGGTCTGGAATGCTGCTTGCGGGTTGCCGCACATCCGCACCGCCTGCTGGTAACGAGCGTCGTAGTCGCGGCGCGCGAGCTGGCCGCTGCCGAGGCACGCGGACATCGAAGTCAGTAAGAGGAGTCGTTTCATACCCGTCCAACCCAGGCATGCGAACGATGTCGCAAGGAATCTGCCAAGCCGGTAGTGTTCCTCGGGAATGACGGCGACGAGCGATGCGGCCGAGATCGCCCTCGCGACCGCGTGCGCGAACGGGGATACCGATGCGATCCGCGCGTTCGAGGCGCGTTACTTCGGCTGCATCGCCGGCATCGTCCGCAAGCTTCGGCTCCCCGAGGACGACGCGCACGAGGTCGCGCAGACGTTGCGCCAGCGCTTGTTCGTCGGCGGCGTCGAAGGAGCGGGCGTGGTCGCGTACGCCGGGGGCGGCAGGCTCGCCGGCCTGGTCCAGGTCGCGGCGACCCGGATCGCGCTCAATCTCCGGCGTGGTCGCCACCGGATCGCCGACGCGGTCGCGCCGGAGCCGATCACCGCGGGAGGTGACACGATCTACGCGAAGGCCGAGTACCGCGAGCGGATCAAGCAGGCGATCGAGGACGCCGCGGCCGCATTGACACCACGGGATCGTGCGCTGCTTCGCCTCCACCTCGTCGAGCGCGCGAGCATCGATGACGTCGCCGCGCTGTATCGCGTGCATCGCGCGACCGCAGCGCGCTGGATCCAGGCGGCGCGAGAGACGCTGACGACCCACACGCGCAAGAACTTCCTCGCGACCGTGGAGCTCGACACGCATGACGAAGCCGCGCTCGCGAGCCTCGTCGAGAGTCAGCTGACGCTCAGCCTGTCGCGGCTGCTTGTCTAGAGGCCCGCTCTTCGGGCGTGCTCCGGCCCGCGGTCCGCGGCTACTGGAACTTGTCTTCGAGCGCCTTCGCCTTGCGTTCGCGCTTCAACGTGACGCGCCAGGCGAACAGGATCGAGATGTTGTAGAGGACGATCATCGGCATCGCCATCAGGAACTGTGAGACCACGTCGGGGCCCGGCGTCAGCACCGCACCGATGATGAACGCGAGCACGATGAACCAGCGGCTGAACTTCCACAGCGTGCGGTGGGTGACG
>JBDUAS010000223.1:0-11922 GCA_040004535.1 Deltaproteobacteria bacterium | reverse complement strand
CGCGCGGTCTCGCCGTGGAGCTCGGCGACGCCGTTCGCGATCCGCGCGAGCCGCAACCCGGCGACCGTCATCGAGAATGGCGCGCCGCCGATCGTCGTGAGATCCGCTTCGGAGAACCCGCAGCTCGCGTCGAGCTTCTTCATGAGCGCGAGGTCATGGACCTCGTTGCCGGCAGGCACCGGCGTATGGGTGGTGAACACGACGTGCGGGCGCAGCTTCGCCATCTTGTCCGCCAGCGACTTCCCACCGAACACGCCGAGCCGCAGGAGCTCGAGCCCCGCGAACACCGCGTGACCTTCGTTGAAGTGATAGACGTCGACCGGCTTACCGAGCACCTGCATCAGCCGCACGCCGCCGACGCCGAGCACGATCTCCTGGGCCAGACGGTCGTCCTCGCCACCGCCGTAAAGTCGCGTCGTGATCCAGCGGTCGGCCTCGCGCTCTGGCTCGAGGAGGTACAGCGTCGAGGTGATAAAGCGATCGACCTGCCAGACCCGGAGCGGCACCTTCTTGCCTTTCACGGTGACCTCGAGCTTCGTCCCTTTGGGGAGGTCCACACGCCGCAGCGCGTCGCGGGGGGTCTTCGGATACTGGTCGTCGATCCCACCCGTGCGGCGGATCACCTGCCGGGTGTAGCCCTCATCCCAGAACAGTCCGATGCCGGTGACAGGTGCGTGGAGGTCCCCCACCGACTTCATGTGGTCGCCCGCCAAGATCCCCAGGCCGCCGGCATAGATCGGGAAAGCCGGATCTAGCCCGTACTCCATGCAGAAGTACGCGACGCGGGGAGCCAGGGAGGTCGGCGAAGTAGACATCGCGGGCGACCCTACAAGATTTCTTGGACCGTTATCCGGCCGGCGAGTACACAATGGAAGCATGAAGGTGAAGCGGACCGTCGTGTCCGCGGAGGACCGTGCGATGTTTCTCGATGCCGTGCGCGGTGCAGCACCGCTCGCGACGCGAGATCGTGTGGTCGTTCCACCTTCCCCGCCGTCTCCGGTCCGGATCGCGGTGCTGCCGCCCGAGGTCAAGCTCGCGGTCGAAGGCGACGGGACACGCTACTCGGCGCGCGCACCGGGTGTGTCGCTCGCGCAAGTTGCGGAGCTGCGCTCGGGCAAGACCCATCTCGAAGCGACGCTCGATCTCCACGGCATCACCGTCGAGGATGGCGTCGCGAAGCTGCGCGCGTTTCTGCTTGAATCGCGCGACCTCGGCCGCCGTCGAGTAAGGGTGATCCACGGCAAGGGCCTCCACTCCGACGCGGGCGCACCGTTGCGCGAAGCGGTGGTGGCTGACTTGCTCGGCGCCGCGAGTGGCCTCGTCCGCGCGTTCGCGACCGCGTCCCCGAGTGATGGGGGTGGCGGCGCGACGATCATCTTCGTGCGAGGACCGAAGTGAGGCGCGATCTGCTGATCGGTGCGTTGCTTTTGGCAACATCGACGGCGGCTGCCGCGCCGACGGTGATCGCCACGCGCGGGCCGACGCTCGCGAAGCCGCGCCACGACGGTGCGCATGCGCGCGTGGAAGTTCGTGCATCGGGCGTGATGCGTCCCGCGCGCGAAGCGGTCGGCCGGCGCGAAGAGCCGCTGACCGCGGAAGAAGACACCGCGAAGCAGATCGAGAAGCTGCTCCACGGCCCACTGCGCTACACGAACACCGGCATCTACGTCGCCGATGCGCGCACCGGCGAACCGATGTTCGCGGTCAACGCGGATGATCCGCTGAACCCCGCGTCGAACGTGAAGATGATCTCGACCGCGACCGCGCTCGAGCTCATGGGACCCGGGTTCAAGTACACGACGCGCCTGCTCGGGCCCGAGCCGGATGCGCAGGGCACGATCCACGGCAACGTCTACTTGCTCGGCACGTGGGACCCGACGCTCGTCGCCGCGGATCTCGACGAGCTCGGTGCGCAGCTCGCGGCGCGCGGCGTCAAGGCGCTCGATGGCGACGTCATCGTCGGCACCGATCCGATGCGCGATGGCCTATTCCGCGCGGTGGTCCCGATCGACATCAAGGCCGGCGCGCCGGGCGAAGCACCGACCGCGACGACCGTCGCCGGGTTCGATCTCGTGACGTTCAAGATCGACGCGAAGACCGCGACGACGGTGCAGCGCCCGCACCTGACCTACACCGCCGAGTCGATCAAAGACGCTGCGGGTCACGCGCGGCTCGAGCTCTCGATCCACGGCACGCTCGGCAAGGGCGGCGCGACGACATACAGCCTCGTCGTCAAGGAGCGCACGTTTGTCGCCGCGCACGTCCTGCGCGCCTCGCTCCACGCTCACCAGATCGCGGTCGCCGGCGATGTCTCGACCGAAGAGCTCGGCGACTTCATCGGCGACGCCGCCGGCAAGGGCGGCCTGCCCGTCGAGCTCGCACGTCACGAATCGATGGCGCTCTCCGACATCATCACGCGCGTCAACAAGTGGAGCATCAACTGGCTCGCGGACCGGGTGATCATGACGACGACCGCGCTCGCGCATCGCGAACCGCCGTCGATGGATCGCGCGCTCGAGGCGATGTACGGCTGGCTCGCGCGCCACCCGCACGTCGACAAGGCCGATGCCCTGCTCGATTCCGGCTCGGGGCTCTCGTATCACACGCGGATCTCCGCGCGCGAGCTGGTTGCCGTGCTGCGCAGCGCCGCGGGCTTCTCGATCGATGGCGACGTCACCGCCGGCAGCGCGTGGCTCGGCTCGCTGTCGATCGGCGGCACCGATGGCACGCTCGGTCGTCGGTTCCGCACGCCCGAGGTCAAGGGGCACCTCCACGCGAAGACCGGCACGCTGTCTACCGTGATCGCGTTGACCGGTGTGCTCGACTTCGACCCCCAGCGGCCGCTCGCGTTCTCGATCGTCACCAACGGTGACCGCCCGCTCCAGAAGGGCTACGTCCGCCGCGCGCACGAACAGCTCGTCGGCCTGCTCGTGAAGTATCTCGCGAAGACCGCGAAGACGCCGGTGCCGACCGTCGCGCCGCAGCTGCCGACGACGCTGCCGACGAACCTTCTGGCGCCGACGACCAAGTCGCCGGTCAACGAAGATCTCGACGAGGAGCCCGAAGCTCCCCTCGACGATGGCGCGCCGCCCAAGCAGTAGTTGAGCGACGCCGTCCGGGTCGGCGCACGTGTGTTGCGCCCGACACGGGGTGGACCTGGCTGCTCGTGACTGGCTGGTGAAAAGCCGGTCTGCTTCGCTTCGACGAAGCGCCTGCGTAGCCTCCGGGCCGCTTCGGATGCGTTTCGTGTTATCGCAGGGACGATGGCGAAGCGCTACGACAACGTTCGCATCACGAACGCCGTCGATGGCAGTGTGATCGAAGGCCACGACGCGGTCGAGGCTCACTTCGAGCGCGAGCGCAAGCTTGCCGAGGAGCATGGCTCGACGCTGACGTTCCAGCTCTATCGCGCGAACCTCGCCGGCACCACTCGCGCCGACGTCCAAGGGCCGCGGTTGGCCGAGCTGCGGATCGCCGGTGGCGAGGTGTCGGGCACCGATACGGTTGCCGGGGTCAAGCAACGCATCTTGCCGACCCTGCTCGGCGAGCACGCTGGCGCGACGCACATCACGTTCGTGTTCGGAGGTCGCGTGATGCGCGACGAAGCGCTGTTTTACGCCGACCACTTCATGCTGCTGCCGTGCTGGGTCCAGGTCCTGCTGAGCGAGGTGCCGTTCGTGGACTTCATCGCGGCGATCCAGCGGCTGCCGAAGTGATCGATGTCCTTCACGAGGTAGTCGTGACGCCGCGCCACGCGTTCCCGCGGCTGCCCGACCTGCGCGTGATCGAGCGTGCTGGGTGGTTGCAGATCGTCACGCCGAGCATCAAGACGGGTGGCCTCAACGAGGTCCTCTATTCGTTACTCGACGCGCACGACGCCGACGCGGTGATCGACGAAGCGATCGCGATCTATCGCGACCTCGGTCTCGGGTTTCGCTGGAACGCAGCGCCCGGCAGCGGTCCTGCGGACCTCGGCGAGCGCCTCGTGCGGAGAGGCCTCGAGGAGAGCTGGGGACGCGGCATGGCGCGTTCGACCGAAGTCGTCGTCGCGCCGTCCGGGACCGACACTGCCGTCGTGGTGGTCGGCCCCGCCACGCTCGCTCACTACACGCACGTGATGGCAGCCGGCTGGTCCGCAGACCCGATCGCGCTCGGACCAGTGCACCGGCATCTTCTCGCCGACGAGCGCTACCATCTGTTCGTCGCGTACAGCGACGGCGAACCGGCGGCTGCCGCGAGCTACCTCGCGTTCGAGCGCTCCGCGTTCCTGATGGCCGGCGTGGTGCTACCGCGGTACCGCAGTCGCGGCTTGTACCGCGCGCTCGTCGCTGCGCGGCTCGGCCATGCGCGCTCGCGCGGAATCGAGCTCGCGGCAACTCATGCGCGTGAAGCGTCGTCTGCGCCGATCCTCGAGAGGTTGGGGTTCGAGACGGTGTGTCGATTCGCGATGTACTTCGGCTAACGGGCCAGCGGCGACGGTGGGTGGTACACCTCCGGCATGACGCGCATGGTGATCGTTGCCGCGCTCGCACTTGCGAGTTGCTCGAAGTCCGAATCTCCGAAATCGGAGCACATCGCAACGACCGTCGTGAACAAGGATCCCGCCGCCGCGCGCAAGCTAATCGCGGCCGGTGCGACCGTGCTCGACGTGAGGACACCCGAGGAGTTTGCCGATGGCCACCTCCCGAGCGCGACCAACCTCCCCGTCGAGGATGTCGCGCAGCGCATCGCGGAGGTCGACAAGCTCGTCGGCGGTGACAAGACCAAGCCCGTCGTCGTCTACTGCTCGAAGGGCGGACGCGCCGCGAAAGCCAAGCAGGCGCTCGAGGCGTCCGGCTACACGAACGTGGTCAACGGCGGCGGTTTTGGCGATCTGCGCTGACTGAGAACTTGGTGGGCGCTGAGGGGATTGAACCCCCGACTTATTCCGTGTGAAGGAATCACTCTCCCGCTGAGTTAAGCGCCCGAGAGGCCTGTTGTGTAGCAACGCTCCCGGCCGGGTGTCAATCGTTGTGATACGACCGACGCATGGAGAAGACGATCGTGCGCACCTCGGAAGCGCCAGCCGCGATCGGGCCGTATTCGCAAGCGGTGACGGTGCAAGTGGGCGACAAGCGGATGGTCTTCACCAGCGGGCAGATCGCGCTCGACCCCAAGACGGGCGCGATGATCGACGGCGACGTCGACGCGCAGACCCGGCAGGTGCTCGCGAACCTCAAGGCAGTCCTCGCCGAGGCCGGCGGGACGTTCCAGAACGTCGTGAAGACCACGATCTTCCTCGCGAGCATGGACGACTTCGCGAAGGTCAACGTGGTCTACGGCGCGGAGTTCCCCACGGAGCCGCCCGCGCGCTCGACCGTCCAGGCCGCGCGGCTGCCGCGTGATGCCAAGGTCGAGATCGAAGTCGTCGCCGTCATCTAGTAGTCATCACAAGGAGCGAATCATGTCGGACTCTTCGATCGATTCGGTACTCGTCGAGACGCGCTCGTTTCCGCCGCCGGCGGCGTTCGCGCAGCACGCCCACGTCAAGAGCATGGCCGAGTACGAGGCCCTCGCGCACCGCGCGCACGCGAACCCGGATGCGTTCTGGGCCGAGGTCGCCGAAGAAGTCGCGTGGGGCAAGCACTGGACGAAGGTCCTCGACTGGAACCTGCCCGACGCGAAGTGGTTCGTCGGCGGTGAGCTCAACGCGTCGGTCAGCTGCCTCGATCGCCATGCCCACGGTGCGCGCAAGAACAAGGCCGCGCTGATGTTCGAGGGCGAGCCGGGCGACACGCGCGTGCTCACCTACGGCCAGCTCCATCGCGAGGTCTGCAAGGCCGCGAACGCGCTGACCGCGCTCGGGGTCGGCAAGGGCGACTTCGTCGCGATCTACTTGCCAATGATTCCGGAAGCCGCGATCGCGATGCTCGCATGCGCGCGGATCGGCGCACCGCACACCGTCGTGTTCGGCGGGTTCTCGGCCGAAGCGCTCGCCGATCGGATCGCCGACTCGAACGCCAAGCTCGTCATCACCGCAGACGGCGGCTGGCGGCGCGGCCAGGTCGTGCCGCTCAAGGAGAACGTCGACAAGGCGCTGATGATCACTTCGTCGGTGCAGAAGACGCTCGTCGTCAAGCGCTGTGCGAACCCGGTCGCGTGGGGCGCGCGCGACGTGTGGTGGCACGACGCGGTCGACAAGGCGTCGCCGAAGCACGAGGCGCAGCTGTTCGACAGCGAGCACCCGCTGTTCTCGCTCTACACGAGCGGCACCACCGGCAAGCCGAAGGGCATCCTTCACACCACCGGCGGCTACCTGACGTACGCGACCTACACCACGCGGATGGTGTTCGACCTGCGCGACGACGACATCTTCTGGTGCACGGCCGACATCGGCTGGGTCACCGGCCACAGCTACGTCGTCTACGGTCCTCTGTCGAACGGCGCGACCGTCATGATGTACGAAGGCGCGCCGAACCAACCGGGGCCCGATCGGTTCTGGGAGATCATCGAGAAGTGGGGCGTGACCGTGTTCTACACGGCGCCGACCGCGATCCGCGCGTTCATGCGCTGGGGAGATCAGTGGCCCGCGAAGCACGATCTGTCGTCGCTCCGCCTGCTCGGCTCCGTCGGCGAGCCGATCAATCCCGAAGCGTGGATGTGGTACCGCTCGCAGATCGGCGGCGACCGCTGCCCGATCGTCGACACGTGGTGGCAAACCGAGACCGGCGGGATCATGATCTCGCCGCTGCCCGGCGCCACGCCGACCAAGCCCGGATCCGCGACGCGACCGCTGCCGGGCATCGCCGCGAACGTGATCCGGAAGGACGGCACACCGACCAAGCCGAACGAGGGCGGCTTCCTCGTGATCGAGCGGCCGTGGCCCGGGATGCTCCGCACGATCTTCGGCGACCACGAGCGGTTCAAAAGGACCTACTTCGGCGAGATTTCCGGCGTGTACTTCGCGGGAGACGGCGCACGCCAGGACGCCGACGGTTACATCTGGGTGATGGGCCGGGTCGACGACGTCATCAACGTCGCCGGCCATCGACTCTCGACGATGGAGGTCGAGAGCGCACTCGTCTCGCACCCGAAAGTCGCCGAGGCCGCGGTCGTCGGCCGTCCCGACGATCTCAAGGGCCAAGCGATCGTCGCGTTCGTGACGCCGCGGATGGGCGTCGACGCGAACGACGCACTGGCGAAGGAGCTGCGCGAGCACGTCGCGCAACAGATCGGTGCACTCGCGCGGCCCGAAGAGGTGCGGTTCACCGAGGCGCTGCCGAAAACGCGCTCGGGCAAGATCATGCGGCGCCTCCTACGCGAGGTCGCGTCGGGATCGAAAGCGCGGGGCGATACGACTACACTGGAAGATCAGGGCGTGCTCGAAAAGCTCGCGCAGTCGTTCGCGCAAGATGAATGACACGCCCGGTACGCATTGCGAGCGCGGCGAAACCGCGCAATGAAGAGTCATGAACAAGCTCCTCGCAATCGCGCTGGTCCTCGCGGCCGGCTGTGGCAAGTCCAAGCCCAAAGAGGGCATCGATCCAGGCCAGCCCGAGCAGGGCTCGGCGGTCGCCACGGGCTCCGGCTCGGCGATGATGGGCTCGGGCTCGGCCGTCGCGGGCGGTTCCGGTTCCGGATCGGCGGAAGCACCGATCCCGCCGTACACGCCCGCCGCCGACGTGCCGCAGGCGATCAAGGATGCGATCGCCGCAACCGATCGCGACGCGGACGATCGCCGCCTCGACGCCGGCCGCAAGCCGGGCGAGGTCCTCTCGTTCTTCCACATCGCACCGGGTGCGAAGGTCGGCGAGCTGTTCGCGGGCCGCGGCTACACGACCGAGCTGATGGCGCGCGTCGTGGGTCCGACCGGAAAGATCTGGGCGGAGAACACGAAAGAGCTCATGGACGCGTTCCTGCGCGAGCCGTGGACCAAGCGCGCGGCGAAGCCGATCATGGCGAACGTCGTCGGCGTCGAGCGCAATATCGATGACCCGTTCCCGCCCGAGGCGAAGGATCTCGATGTCGTCGTGACGATCCTGAACTATCACGACACGGTGAACATGAAGGGCACCGACCGCGCGAAGATGAACAAGGCGATCTTCGGCCACCTCAAGAAGGGTGGCTACTACGGCATCGTCGACTCGAGCGCGACCAACGGCAGCGGCACCAAAGACACCGACACGCTGCACCGCATCGATCAGAAGGTCGTCGAGACCGAGGTCAAGGCCGCGGGCTTCAAGCCGGCCGGCGAGTCGAACGTGCTGCGCAATCCCGACGACAAGCGCGACTGGAACAGCTCGCCGAAAGCGTCCGGTGACAAGCGCGGCACGAGCGACCGCTTCGTGCTCCTGTTCCAGAAGCCGTAACTACGGCGCGTTTATGGAGTCGGGGCGGCGCAGTTGACGCCGAGCGGCCCCGGCGACAGGAACGGCAACACCGTCTCGACGTTCGCTTCGGAATACGCGTGTCCGCTCGATCGCGAGACGATCGTCCACGTGGAGCCGCCCGTCGAGATCGCAACCGATCCGGAGCGTGCGAAGGTGTGGCACGAGAACCATCACCTGTACACCGGTTGCAGCGCGACGCAGCGGTTCGCGTGCAACGTGATCGGAGGAGACGTCACGCAAGCCTCCTCCAGTCCGGGGTAACCCACGCTTCGGGTGATGTAGCCGTGCGGATCACTCCGCGCGCCCCGCGCGCTCGCGCACGATCAGCGCTTGCGGCCGAGGTCGCTGAAGTCTTCGTCGGTGCGCGCTTCGGTGGTCTCGGCAGACTGCCAGTCGACCAGCTGCGAATCATCGACCGCGATCTCTTTCTCGCGCACCGGATCCTCGATGTCCTCGACCTCGGTCCCGGTCCGCCGCGGCCGCCCCGACACCGACGGGATGGGTGCGGATGCCTGCGCCTGCGGGCGGCGCTGGGTGGAGCTCTGCTGCTGTGTCGCACCGAGCCGGCCGATGCCCGTGTTGCTCTGGCGGAACCGTTGTGACGTCGGCGTGCGCCCGCGCGACGGCGTGATCGGACGCTCGTCTTGCTCGAGCTCCGTGATGAGATCTGCGAGCGGTTCATTGACCGGCGGGATGCTCGGTCCGAGCTTGCCCGGCGACGTGCCTTGCGCGATCGGCGCTTCGAGCGCTTCGGGCGGGGGCGCGAGCATCGATCCCGATGCCGACATCGAACTCGACGCGGTCGACGACGTCGCCGACGTCACCTCCGACGTCGGCCGCCGGGTCACGATCGCCGGCGGCGCGGTGTACGCCTGACCGAGCGAGCGCTGCGCGATCTCCGAGATGCATTGCCACAGGATCGCGACGGGCACGTGCTCGCACAGGTTTGGTACGCCGATCGTCTCGACCACCAGCCGCGCGTCGACCCGCGACGCACCGAGGCAGGCCGTGAACAACCGCGCCCACAGCGGTCTCGGCAGGTACGCCGCGAGCACGTCTGGCGTGACGTGGCGAAGCACGTCCTCGGGCGTGCCGATGTTGAGCTCGAGTGCCTGACCGAGTGCTTCGGTAAAGAATGCTTTGATGTTCACGACACCACCACGTTGGTGACCCCCGCGCGCGCAGCCGCCGCCGCGATGCAGGCCCAGAGAACCTCGTGCGGAATGTGGGTCGCCAGCATCTCCGGGGTGACGGTCTCCAGCACCCGCTCGGGCGTCATCGCACCCGCGGCGAGTGACGCGGCCAGCACCTTCGACAGCAGCTCGGGCGGCAGGTGGCTCGCGAGGACATCCGGCGTGGCATGGGCGAGCACGTCGGCCGGGTTGAAGATCTGATTTTCGAGCCCCGACTTGACGACGTTCGCGAACCACGCTTTCCGGGGATCTTGGGACATTCCGAAACGGTACACCCGATTTCACTCGACCAACACTTGCAATGCCGCAGGGCGTCTTGCACGGTCGAAAAATGGCCGAGCCTCGTTCCAAGCTCGCATCCGGCACGGTGCTGTATCGCACCGTCGACGGAACGATCGAGGTGCTGCTCGTGCATCCGTCCGGCAACTACAACCGGCGCGCGCCGTGGGGGATCCCGAAAGGGGCGCCCAATCCAGATGAGACACTCGAAGCGGCCGCGCGCCGCGAGACGTGGGAAGAGACCGGGCTCGAGATCAGCGCCGCGCTTTTCGATCTCGGATACGTCGATTACACGCGCTCCAAGAAACGCGTCCACGGCTACGCCGGCGCCGCGCCGGATGGCGCCGTGCCACGCTGCGCATCATGGGAAGTCGACAAGGTCGAGTTCATCGAGATCACACGCGCGAGACGCGTGATCCATCCGGATCAGGCCGCTCTCCTCGACCGCCTCGAGCAATTTCTGGCTGCTTCACATTCTGAAAAGACTCCAGCGTCAGCTGACGGTTAGACCCACACCCGGTGTCTGGAAACCTGACAACCGGATCATTTCCGCTCGACAAAAAGTCGGACTGTGGCATTAGTGCGTCCCTCGCGTTTCCGTCGTTGGAGACGTGAGAGGAGCCACCTGGGGCTCTAACCGGTCGAAATGACCGCTTGGAGGCCGCACTGGGATCGGTGTCCTACCTACCTAACCGGTTGGGGCGTTGCTCGACACCATTCGGGTGCGCAACGTGCAGTGAAACCAGGAAGCGGTCGGTTCGTACTCCTGTCGAGGAATCGAATTGCCGTTTGCAACGGTTCCAAACAAAACGGCGTCTTATCAGAAACCAGGAGTACCGCATCATGACCACCACTCATACAGCTCGCCGACAGCGCACAGCAGCACCTGCGCACCGGACCACGGCTCATGGGCGGGTCGCCGCTGAACCGGCGAACGACGAGAAGCCTGCGCGCGTTGTGAAGCCGATGCGCTCTCCCGATTCCGATGATCATCTGGCGACGTATTTCCGCCACCTGGCGGAGCACGAGTTGCTCACGCCCGAGGACGAGCGCGAGCTCTCGCAGGGGATCGAGGATACCGAGATCCTGACCTGGGAGCGCGTGTTCGCTCGGCCGGAGGTGTGCGCGGCGTTGCTCGCGCTCGTCGAGCCGAACCTCGAGACGCCCATCAAGTTCCCGAAGCTCGAGAAGGCTGCGGACGATCAGCTCGCTACGAAGAAGGCGCGCAAGGATCCGAAGCTGACCAAGAAGCTCGCAGCGGCGGCGAAGGAGACAGCGGCGAAGCTTCGCACGCTCGATCTCGATCGCGTTCACATCGATGCGGTGGTGCGCGAGATCTATCGTGCGCGTGAAGCCGCGCTCGCCGGTAGCGAGACGTGGTGGATCGAAGGCGCGTCGAAGGATGCCGGCCTCTACGTCGACCAGGTGCGCCAGGCGCATCGCGATGCGGCGGAGCTGCGCGACGAGTTCGTGCGCGCGAACCTGCGTCTCGTGGTCACGATGGCACGGCGTTACGACCGTGGCGGCATGCCGCTCGCGGACCTGATCCAGGAGGGCAACCTCGGGCTCATGCACGCGGTGTCACGCTTCGACTATCGCCGCGGCCTGCGGTTCTCGACGTACGCGTGCTGGTGGATCCGTCATGCGATCGGCCGTGCGCTTGCCGACAAGGCCCGCGCGGTCCGCATCCCGGTCCACATGCTCGAGGCACAGCAGCAGCTCGAGAAGGTGCGCCAGCACCTGATCGGTGACCTCGGTCGCCCGCCGACTCCGCAGGAGCTGGCGAAGGCCGCGCGCGTGCCACTCGCGAAGCTCAACCAGATGCATCGCTACATCATGGGTCAGCCGATGTCCCTCGACCGGCCGATCCACGATGACGACGATCGCTCGTTCGGCGACACGATGGCGGATCCGGATACCGAGGATCACTCGCCCGCGCAGGAGATGACGACCGCGACGCTGACCGATCAGATCAAGCGGCTGTTGCACCACCTGTCGCCGATCGAGGCCGACGTGCTGACCAAGCGTTTCGGGCTCGGCGACGACGAGGAGCGCACGTTCCGCGAGATCGGTGACCAGTA
>JBDUAS010000049.1:0-36586 GCA_040004535.1 Deltaproteobacteria bacterium | reverse complement strand
CGCTCGCTGTCGTACATCGAGAACCGGCTGGTCTGCGGCATCAAGCTCGCGAACCTCCGGATCTTCGAGACCTCGAACCGCGACCTTCGCTACAAGGGGATGGGCACCACGATCGTGAGCTGCCTCGTCTCGGGCGACAAGATCTACGTCGGCCACGTCGGCGACTCGCGGGTCTATCGCGTGCGCGACAACGCGATCTCGCAGCTCACGCGCGATCACTCGCTGCTCGAAGATTACAAAGAAGCGAAGCCCGACATGACGGAAGAGGAAGAGCGCAACTTCCCCCACAAGAACGTCATCACGCGCGCGCTCGGCATGCGCGAGACCGTGCAGGTCGACATCCGCTCGCATCAGATCAAGAGCGGCGACGTCTACATCCTGTGCTCGGACGGTCTGTCGGGCATGGTCAACGACGATTCGATCGCGCAGATCGCCTCGGGCGCGAAGAGCCTCGAGCGCGCGGTCGCGGAGCTCGTCGATGCCGCGAACCGCAACGGCGGCACCGATAACGTCACGACCCTGCTCCTGCAGTGTCTCGCGGCGTGACGCGCGCTCGAACCAGGTTCGAGCGGAGAGCGCCGAGCGAAGCGAGGGCCTGAGATGCGCTACCGGACCACCGGCTCGATGAAGGTGCAAGCGCGGTCGCGCGTGCACGACGTGTCGACGACGTGGTCGAAGATCACGTCCGAGGTCGACGCAGATCCGGATGCGGTCGAGGCCGCGAAGGCGACGTTCACCGTCGACATGACCGCGTTCGACGCGGGGGACTGGCTGAAGAACCGCAAGCTGCGCAAGGACTTCGCGCTCGACGAGCATCCGAGCGCAACGTTCACGCTCGACCGCGTGTCTGACGTGGTGCGTGAGGGTGCGAAGTTCGAGGCCAAAGCCGAGGGCACGCTGCGCTGGCGCGGCAAGACAGTTCCCCTCAAGCTTTCCGGTAGAGGTTCCCTCGATGCGAATCAGCTCACCGCGTCCGCCACGTTCGAGCTCGACATCAAGTTGCTCGGGCTCCAAGCGCCGAAGTTCTTCATCGTCAAGATGGAGGACGTCGTGACGGTGTCGGTGATGCTCACCGGAGTCCCCGCGTGAAGGCGCTGTGGGTGCTCTCCGCGGTCTCCGCGCTCGCCGCGTGCGACTCGGGCAAGGTCGACCCGAACGGGCTCGGCAACTACAAGTTCGGCCACACCACGCGCGCGAGCGTTCACGACGGCAACTGCCAGCCGACCACGCTGCGCGATGGCCGCAACGCGATCTGGTGCTTCGCGCTGCCGCCGGTCAAGGTCGGCAAGCGCACCGCCGAGGTCGACGCGTACTTCCTCGCGACACCGCCGTACACCGAGCAGACCGCGCCGTTGATCGAGATCCAGCTCAAGGTTCGCGGCTGCGTCGAGGACGAGGCCGAGCGTTGGATGCGCGAGCGGTTCGGTCCGCCGATCGAGAGCAAGTCGACGCGCGAGTACTGGAAGAACTCGTTCCTGTGGGCGGCGGCGTTCCTGCCGAGCGAGCCCGGCCGCTGCATCATTCACATCCTGCCGCTCTCGGAGAACGCCGAGATCGAGCGCCTGAAGTCCGAGTAGTCAGTCCTTCGCTTCGAGCTTCTCGACGCGCGTGCGGAGATCGGCGATCTCGTCGCCGTGACGCTCGACATCGTTGTCGTGACGCGACACCGAATTCTTCATGTAGCGCCCGAGCAGCACGACCTGCGTGCCGAAGTCGACCATCGTGTGCTCGATGATCTCGAGCCGCTGATTGGTGACATCTGCGCGGGCGGTGAGGCCGGCGAAATTGTGGTCCGTATCCCGACGTAGTGCGCGCAACTCGTCGCGCATCTCGACGAGCACGTTCAACGTGAGATCGGAATCCGTCATCGCTACCTCCTGATTCTAGCGGCGCCGGATTGCAGCACCAATGCCATTCGTAACCTGGCGGTTTCACTGGCGCACATGTCCGAGCGGTCCGGCGGCCGGACGCGCGTGGCCGATCTTCGTCGGACTACATCGCCGGCGTCGTGATCGCCCAGTCGGCTTCGAACTGCTGCTGGATGATCGCTTCCTGATCCGGCTCGAACACGAGCGCGCCCATCTCGCGGTTCGCGGTCATCGACGTCGTCGACATGTTCTCGCTGCCGACGAACGCGACGCCGTCCGCGATCAGCAGCTTCGCGTGGAGGTAGAACTGCTGGACCGCGTACTTCACCGGGATCCCGCGTGGCATCATGAACGCCGCGACGCCCGCGTTCTGGGTCGTGTCGTTCGGATCCTCGACGATCACCCGCACGCTCGCGCCGCGACCTGCCGCATTGCCGATCGCGGCCTGGATCGTCGCGTCCGCGATGTACATGACCTCGACGTCGAGCGTGGTCTGCGCGCTGTTGATGAAATCGAGCACGCGCTGGAACGAGTTGACCGGCGACACGATCATCCGCGTGCACGCGAGATCCGCGGCCGGCGGCGTCTTGCCCTGCGCGAGCAGCCAGTCCTGCTCGAACACGTTCTGGATGTCGGTGACGTCCTCGGGATCCTGATCGACGAAGCCGTAGTTGCGCTCGTTCGTCATCGCATCGGCGTTGAAGTTCATCGACATGACGACCGCGGTGGTGCGATCGATCAAGAGATATTTGGCGTGCGAGTACTGGTAGACGCTCGCGGCGTGCTTCCACTGGACGCCGCCGTTGCTGAGGATCGATTCGATCGATCCATTCGCAGATTCACCCGGATCGAGGATCACGCGGATCGCGACCCCGCGCTGGCGCGCCGTGACCACGTGCTGCGCGAGGTCCTTCACGCTGAACAGATACATCTGGATGTCGAGCGACTTCTGCGCGCCGTCGATCGCGGCCGCGATCCGATCGTGCAGGCCGGTGGGACCGACGAATGCCTGGACCGGCACCGTGCGCGGGGTCCGCGGCGTGCAGCCGGTACCGTCGACACCGTCGGGTGGCGAGTCGGTCGGCGCATCGTTGAACGCGTCGCCACCTTGCCGGCACGCGGCCGCCCCGAATGTCGCGCAAACCGCGAACAGCACGATTGCGCCCCGCATCGCCGGAACTATGCCCCGCCGCGTCGCAGCGCTCAAAGCGAAAACCGCCCGCTCACTTCTTCTTGTGCTGCTCGTTGGGACAAATGCCACTCGCATCGCCGGAGTACTTCGGGCACACGCCGTACAGCTCGTGGCGATGACGCAGCACGGTGAAGCCGCCGAGCCGGCTCGCGATGCGCTCTTGTAGCCGCTCGATCTCGTCGTCCTCGAACTCGAGGATGAGACCGCAGCGGATGCAGATCAGGTGATCGTGATGATCGCCGACGACCTCGTAGCGCGCCTGGCCATCGCCGAACTGGCGCTCGACCCCGAGCCCGGAATCGACCAGCAGCTTGAGCGTGCGATACACCGTCGCGTAGCCGACCTTCGGGTGGCGCTTGCGGACCTTCGTGAGGAGCTCGTCGATCGAGATGTGATCGCGAGTGCGCAGGAACTGCTCGACGATCGCCTCGCGCTGCGCGGTCGTGTTCAACCGATGATCGGTGATGTACGACCGCCACCGTTCCTTGAGCTCGTCCGTGTCGTTCGGCCGGAAGTCCGAGCGCTCCCCCATGGGTTTCAGCTTCCCTGCAACTGTGCGCTCCGTCAAGCGATCTCGGAGGGATGACTTTTCAGTTCGTGACGGCTATGGTCCGCGCGTGGCCGATGCCGATCCCGGATTCGACGCGATCCTGACGCGGCTCCGCGAGGTCGTGACGCGGCTGGAATCCGGCGAGCTCTCGCTCGAGCAATCGCTCGCGGTCTATGAAGAGGGTGTGCAGCTCGCGCGCAGGGGCCAACAGCTCTTGGCCACGGCGGAGAAGCGCGTCGAGATCCTGGTCAGCGCCTCCGGTGGCATCGAGACCGTGCCATTCGACGAAACGAACAACCCGTGACGGCGACGCTCGCCCCCGCGTCGGCGCCGGCACAGCTCGCTGCATTTCTCGACGAGATCCGCGTCCTCGTCGACCGCGATCTCGATCGCCGATTGAAACCGCCGGCCGACGATCCGGGCCGGCTCGTCGAGGCGATGCACTACGCCGCGACCGGTCCGGGCAAGCGGCTGCGCCCCGCCATCCTGCTCGCCGCCGCCGAGGCCTGTGGCGGGACGCGCGAGGCCGCCCTGCCCGCTGCCGCCGCGCTCGAGATGCTGCACGCGTACACGCTCGTTCACGACGATCTGCCCGCGATGGACGACGACGACGAGCGCCGCGGCCGGCCGACGGTGCATGTCGCCTTCGGCGAGGCCATCGCGATCCTCGCCGGGGATGGCTTGTTGACCGAAGCGTTCGCCGCGCTCGCCGAGCTCGGTCCGCGTGCCGCCGATGCGGTCCGCGTGCTCGCGCAACGCTCGGGGCGCGCCGAGCTGCTGCTCGGCCAGGCGATCGATCTCAGCACGCCACCTCGCTCGCTCGCTCAGATCGAACGGATGCACGCGGCGAAGACCGGCGCGCTGTTCGCCGCGGCCGGCGAGCTCGGTGCGATCGCGGCGGGCGCGCCTACCGCAATTTGCGCCGGCCTCGGCCGCTACGGGCTCGCGATCGGCATCGCATTCCAGCACGCGGACGACCGCGACGATGCCGAGCTCGTCGAGCACGCGGACGCCGCGGCGGCTCGCATGCGTGAGCTTTGCATGGCCGCGCGCACAGAAATTTCTCCGCTGGGCGCACGCGGCGCGCTCCTCGACGCGATCGCGGCCTGGATCCTGGCACGCGCGTGAAAGCTCGTTGATTTCGGCCCTGTTCCCATCGTACGAATGGGAGTGACCGACGAGTGGGATGAGGATACAGGGACCACCGACTTCGAGGAGCTCCCGCGCTCTGGCGGAGCTCATCGGCGCGCCTGTCTCACCATCCTGACCGGCACGCTATCCGGTCAGCTGTTCAAGGTGTCCAAGGGCCAGCTCCTGATCGGCCGCTCGCCTCATGTCGAGCTCCGGCTCGATGACGACGGCATCTCGCGCAACCACGCCCGGATCCGCAGCGAGACCAATCGCGCGTGGATCGAGGACCTGGAGAGCCGCAACGGCACGTTCGTCAACGGCGAGCGGATCTCGAGCGCGGTCGAGCTCAAGGACGGCGACAAGGTCCAGGTCGGCCGCGGCACCGTGCTGCGGTTCGGGTTTCAGGACCAGCTCGACGAATCGTTCCACGAGAACTTGTTGTCGTCGGCGCTGCGGGACGGCCTGACCAAGCTGTTCAACAAGCGCTACTTGATGGACCGGCTCGACAGCGAGCTGAAGTTCGCGATCCGGCACGAGACGTCGCTGTCGTTGCTGCTCCTCGATATCGATCACTTCAAGAAGATCAACGACACCCACGGCCACCTCGCGGGCGATGCGGTGCTCTCGAATCTGGCGCAGGTGCTCGGTCGCGCGGTCCGTAACGAAGACGTCGTCGCGCGGTTCGGCGGCGAGGAGTTCGCGATCATCCTGCGCGCGATCGGGATCGATCCGGCGGTCCAGATGGCGGAGCGGTTGCGGCGGCTGGTCGAGGCGACCTCGGCGCAAGCCGGCGGCAACGCGCTCAAGGCGACCGTGTCGATCGGCGTCGCCGGGCTGCCGTCGGCGAGCGTGAAGACGCCGGAAGAGCTCGTGGAAGTCGCCGACAAGGCGCTGTACCGCGCGAAGGCCGACGGCCGTAACTGCGTGCGCCGCAGCTAGAATTTGTGTAGCTAGATCCACGTTGCTAGGGTCAAGGGATGCGGACCTGGCTGTTGATTCTGGCGATCTGCGCCTGCTCGGGTGACGACTCGCATCGCCACGTTGCCGAGCCGAAGTCCGGCATCACGCCGAATCCGAAATCCGACGGCGGCGTCACGGGCGCGCCGGGCACCCTGTCGGAGTCGATGGCGGTGTCGTACTGGACGACGCCCGACGAACAGGCCGGCATCACCGCGTTCACCGCGAAGGACTTCGCGGCGGCGAAGACCGCGCTCACCGCCGCGCGCGCCGCGATCAAAGATCCGAACGATCCGAAAGCGCCGCGGCTCGAGCTGTTGCTCGGCCTCACCGACGCGGAGCTCAACGATGCGGCGAATTCGGCCGCGCACCTCGCGGTCGCGTACAAGGCGCTGCCCGAGCTCGGCGACTATATCGGCTATCACCTCGCGCGCTCGCTGTGGCTCGCCCACGATCCAGGCACGGCAGGGCCGGCGGCGATGGCCATCGCGGCGAGCGTCGCGAAGGACTCGATCGTCGGCGCGGATGCCGAGATCCTCGTCGGCGACCTGATGCGCGGGAAGGGTGACTGGGCCGCGGTCGTCACGTACTACCGCGACTACCTCGCGCACCATCCGAACGGGCCGTTCCGCAGCGAGGCCCGCTTCGATCTCGCCGAGGCGATCACGAATGCGAAGGGCGACCCGCAGGAGTCGATCAAGTTGTATCGCCAGATCACGATCGACGACCCGCTGTCGTCGTGGACGATGAAGGCCAATGCCGCGCTCGCAGGCCAGACCGTCGATCCGCTGACCGGCGCCGAGCACATCACGCAGGGCATGGTGTGGTTCGACAACATGCGTAACCCGGAGTCGGAGAAGGCGTTCACCGAGGCGCTCGCCGATCCGAAGCTGTCGGCGAAGGACAAGTGCACCGCGAGCTACAACCGAGCGCAGAGCCGGTTCAAGGCGCGCGATCGCAAGGGCGCGGCGCCGATGTTCGACGCCGCCGCCGTCGCGTGCAAAGCGGCCGGCAACGCGGACCTCGAGATCAAGAGCCACTACAACGCCGGCCGGTCGTACTCGTTCATCGGCCAGCACGAGACCGCGATCCAGCACTACAAACAGGCGCAGCAGATCGATCCGAAGAACAGTTACAACGACGATGCGATGCTCCGCGAGGCCGAGGAGTGGGCCTCACTGAACAACGGCGCGATGGTCGACACGACGCTCGGAGCGCTGCCGGTGAAGTATCCCGACGGAGACAACATCGCCGAGGCGATGTGGCGGGTCGGGTTCCGCGCGTGGCGCGAGCAGCGGATCGACGACGCGATCAAGTGGTGGAACGAGCAGATCCGGCTCGTCCCGCACGACAACAACTGGTTCGGCGAAGGCCAGCCGCAGTACTGGCTCGGCCGCGCGTACGCCGCGAAGCAGGATCTGCCGGACGCGATCTCGAAGTGGACCGAGACGGTCAAGACGTATCCGTTGTCGTACTACGCGCTGCTCGCGCTCAACCGGCTGCGCGAGGCCGCGCCGCAGCAATATCAGGCGCTCGTCACCGAGCTCGCGAAGGATCCGCCCGGCTATGATCCCGGGGCACCGGCGTTCACGTTCAAGGCGCGCGCGGAGTTCGGGACGCCGGGGTTCCGGCGCGCGATGGAGCTGTTGCGGATCGGGCTCGGCGAGCCGGCGGAGAAGGAGCTCAAGAAGCTCGGCCTCTCGACGCCCGGAGATCGCAAGCCCGTCACCGATCCCGACAAGCTCGAGAAGCTGTGGGCGATGGCGTTTCTCTACGACAAGGCCGGCCGGTTCGCGACATCGATCTGGCCGACGCGCTGGCACGCGCTCGACTATCGGCGCGCCTGGCCGACCGGTGCGAATCGCGCGAAGTGGTTGATCGCGTATCCGAAGGCGTACTGGGCGCTGCTGACCAAGTACGCGAAGATCAACAACGTGCCGATCGCGATGCAGATCGGCATCGTCCGCGAGGAGAGTGGCTTCGATCCCCTCGACGAGAGCTACGCGAACGCGATCGGGCTCACCCAGATGATTCCGTCGACGGCGCACGACAACGCGCCGAAGGGCGTCGATCCGACGCGCGAGTATCTGCGCGATCCGGAGAACAACGTCACGGTCGGCTCGCACTTCCTCGGCGGGTTGTACAAGAAGTGGAACAACTTCACGCTGCTCGTGCCGCCTTCGTACAACGCGGGTCCGGCGGGTGTGACGAAGATGCTACGCGCGCGCGGGACGTGGGATGCCGACGAGTTCGTCGAGGGCATCCCCGACGATCAGGCGCGCAACTACACCAAGCGCGTGCTCGACAGCTTCTTCACGTACACGTACCTCTACGACGGCACGATTCCGGAGATCCCGAACAAGATCCCGCCCGAGCTACTGCCGAAGAAATAGGTACCAGTACGCGCCGACCGCGGTGGCGAGCAGCAACAGCACCAAAAAGATCAGGCGGCCCCACGCGGTCGCCTCGTGCTGCACGGGCAACACGCCTTTCGCGCCCGCCGTGTGGCCGACGACGACGCCGGTGGTGTCCTGCGGGCTGCGCTTGCCACCCACCATACCGGCCAGCTTCTTCGTCGAGACCACGGTCGGCGGTGTCGGATCTTTTCTCCGCTTGACCGGCGTCGGAGTCAGGACCTCGTCGGGCTCGATGGTGATCGCGCGCTGATCGCTCGGATCGCCGAGCATCTGGATCACCTGCGACAGGCCGCTGTCGTGCTTGCGCTCGGCCTGGGTGAACGCCCACTCGGTCCACTTCGCGAGGCCCTCGCGACTCGGCGCCAGCTCGAGGTCGCGCGCGAGGTTGACGAGCGCCGCGCGCATCGCCGCCGCACTCTGCCAGCGCATCCCCGGATCGCGCGACAGCGCGGTCAGCACGATGTCGTCGAGCGCGAGCGTGACCGACGGGTTCCACCGCGACGGCGGCTGGATCGGCATCTCGCGCAGCATCGTGATGATCTCGTACTCGTTCGGGTGATCGAATAGCTTCTTGCCGGTCAGGAGCTCGTGCGCGATCACGCCGAGCGCGAACAGGTCCGCGCGATGATCGAGGCGGCCGAGCGTGTACTCCGGCGCCATGTAGCCGAGCTTGCCCTTGATGATGCCGGCCTTCGTCGCGCGGCTCGCGTTGACCTTCGCGAGACCGAAGTCGATCAGCTTGACGACGCCGGAGCCCGACACGATCACGTTCGCGGGCGTGACATCGCGGTGGACGATGCCGAGGGGCTCGCCGCGGTCGTCGACGAGGTTGTGCGCGTAGTCGAGCGCGTCACACACCTGGATCAAGATCTCGAGCACGTGGACGATCGGCATCGCGCCCGACGAGGTCTCGCACTGGCGCATGACCTGGCGCAACGTCGGGCCGGGGACGAGCTCCATCGCGATGAAGTACGTGCCGTCGCGGATCCCGAGGTCGTAGGTCTGCGCGATATTCTGATGGCGCAGGTGGCTCGCGAGCTTCGCCTCGCGCGCGAACGACTCGATCACCTCGGGCTCGTCGAGCAGGTGCGGGAGCAGGCGCTTGAGCGCGACGCGCTTGCGAAACCCGCCGGCCGATAGAGACTCGGCGCGATGCACGGTCGCCATCCCGCCCTTGCCGAGCAGCTCGTACACGAGGTACGTGCCGAATTTCTCCGGCTCGCTCACGAGTCACGCACCCTCAGTCGCGCACCACGCGTGCGATCATACGTCACTTCGGTGGCATGCGAAGCGCGCCGTCGAGCCGGATGGTCTCTCCGTTCAAGTAACCTGTATCGACGATCGCAGCGACGAGTGACGCGTACTCGGCGGGCGAGCCGAGGCGCTTCGGGAAGACGACATCGCGCGACAGCGCCGCACGGACTTCTTCGGAGAGGCCGCCGAGCATCGGCGTATCGAAGATGCCGGGAGCGATCGTCACGACCCGCACGCCTGCCGGGGCGAGGTCGCGCGCTGCGGGGAGCGTCATGCCGACGACGCCGGCCTTCGACGCGGCGTATGCGATCTGGCCGATCTGCCCGTCGTACGCGGCGACCGATGCGGTCATCACGATCACGCCGCGCTCGCCGGTGTCGGTCGGTTCGGTCTTCGAGATCGCCGACGCCGCGAGCCGCAGCACGTTGAAGTGACCGACGAGGTTGATCGCGATGACCTTCTGAAACAGCTCGAGGTCGTGCGGCTTGCCGGTCTTGTCGAGCGTGCGCGCGGCCCAGCCGACACCCGCACACTGGACGACGACGCGCAGCGGCCCGAGCGCGCTCGCCTGCGCGACCGCGGCTTCGACCTGCGCGGAGTCGGTGACGTCGGCCTTCGCGAACGTGGCCCCGAGCTCCTTCGCGAGCTCCGCACCGCGATCGTTCTGATCGACGATCACGACCTTCGCACCGCCTTCACTCAAGCGACGAACCGTGGCGGCTCCGAGCCCGGAGGCACCACCCGTGACGAGCGCGACATGACCTGGCAGCTTCATGGCGGCGACCATACTACGTGGCATGCTTCGCGGATGAAGACGGCGCTCGCGCTACTCGTAGGGTTGTCCGCTGGGGTGTCGTCGGCCGCACACGCCGATTCGAAGGCCTGGTCGACAGGTAAGGCCGTGATCGGTCCGAACGCGACGATGGTCGGCGGCGTCAGCGCGACGAGCGTGAGGTCGAGCGAGGTCTACGACAAGCTCGTGCCGTTGCTGATGGCGAAGGCAACCGACTTCAAGACCGCGCTCGATTCGATCCAGAAGGAGTGCAAGCTCGACGTGCTCGCGGCGATCGATTCGATCGCGTTCGGCGTCGATGACAACAAGGCCGGCACGGTCGTGATCGCGCTGAAGGGCACGAACCACAAGGCGATCGACACGTGCGCGCAGAAGCTCGGCAAGGCCGACAACAAGCCCGTCACGATCACGACCGAGGGCAAGCTGACCAAGTACGAGGGCATGAGCGACAAGCCGATGTACTTCGCTTGGCTCGCGAGCGACGTGCTCGCGATCTCGACGACGCCCGACGACAAGGACGTGACCAAGAAGCTGCTCGTCGGCGGCGTGATGTCGTCGACCGACTTGAAGACCGGGCTCGCCGCGACCGACAAGAATGCGAGCGCGTGGTTCGTCTACAAGGAGGATCACGACCTGCCGAACATGGGCGGCAAGATGAAGCAGATCTACGGCAGCGCGAAGATCACGAACAAGAAGATCGATTTCACGAGCCACATGATCACGGACTCGCCGAAGGCGGCGCAGGCGTTCACCGACGAGGCGAACAAGCAGCTCGCGGCGATCCAGTCCGGCGGCTCGCAGGCAATGCAGACCGCGCTGAAGAACGTGAACGTGAAGCTCGACAACGGGATGGTCGCCGCCTCGGGCTCGATCACGTCCGACGACGTGTTTCCGCTGCTGATGTCCGTGATGATGTAGTCGCCGCGCGCTAAAGATCGTCGCAGACGGTGCCGATCGTGCCGTACACGCCGAGGCTGCGATAGATCAGGTAGCGATTGTCGGTCGGCACGAGCACCGTGAGCTCGATCTTCTTGCCGCCCTTCACCCAGTACGCGGTGTCCGCCTTCTTGTCTTCAACCTTCGCACCGCCTTCGGCGGGGCTACGCGCCGGGCGTTCGTCCGCCTTGTCGATGATCTTCAGCGAGCCGCCCTTGGTCGCGAAGATGAAACCGCCGGAGTCCTCGACGACGTTCGTCATCGGCAGCTCCTTCATCGTGCCCTTCTCGCCGACGAACACGCGATAGCCCTGGCCACCGTAGTCCTCGCGCAGCTCGTCGACGAAGTAGTAGACGCCGTCGTCGTCGCGCGCGAGAAAGCGGGTCTGGCGCTGCCACAGCGGCGGGTAGAACGTCGCCTTCGCGAAGAACGTCTTCGCTTCGTCCGACTTCAGCTGGGTCAGCGAGCGCGTGTCCTTGACCCCGCACGCCACGGTCAGGCGATCGTTCTTGGGCTCGAGTGTGGCTTGCTGCATCGTCTTCACGCGCGGCGCCCAGATCGACCACTCGTAGCCCTTGCTGGCGGTGCCCGAGCCGACGATGCGCTGCTGGTACATCGTCTTGCCGTCGCCGTAGAACACCCACGCGCCAGCCTCCTCGAACGTGAACGCGTTCGCGGTGGGCACGACGTAGAACTGGCCGAGGTCGTCTTTCCAGACCTCGAGCTTGTCGGCGTTCGTCTTCGCGTCGATCGGCTTCGGCTTCTTGGCGTCGAGCGCCTTGTTGCCGCCGGCGCCGACCGATTCGGATAGCGCGGTCGAGACCAACAGGAGGATCAGAGCTCGTCGCATGGCGTCCCGAGGAACGAATAGACGCCGAGCTCGCCCCAGATGATCCGAGAATTCGCGTCGACGTCGAGGATCGACAGCGGGCTCTTCTTCTCGCCCTTGATCCAGAACGCGGTGTCCTTCTTCGTATCGCTGCCGTCGATCACGAATCGCACGTCGCCGCTCTTGGTCGCATAGACCTCGCCGGCCGTGTCGCGCGCGACGTCGGTCAACGGCAGCTGCTTCATCGCGCCCTTCTTGCCGACGAACACGCGATAGCCCTGGCCGCCATAGGCCTTCGCGACCTCGTCGACGTAGTAGTAGGTGCCGGAATCGTCGCGCGCGAACAGGTGCGCGCGGCGCGTGATCGCGCTCGTCAAGAACTGCAGCTTGCCGATCACGAGCTTCGCGCGATCGGCTGGCACCGGCTTCAAGGCCATCTGGCCCTCGTTGCCGCACCAGCGCTCGAACGTGCCGTCGTCCTTACGCTGAACGGTCGCCGGCGAAGTACCGGAGATCCGCGGCGCCCACGTGCCGAGGCTCCACGCATCTCCGCTCGTGCCCTTGGTGACGATGATCTGCTCGTACGCCTGCTTGCCGTTCGACGTGAAGAACACGCGCGCGTCGCTGCCCGGGAGCACGAGGTAAATCCCACCTTGTGTGTCCTCGAACAGGAGCAGCTTGTCCTTGATCGCCTTGACGTCGACGGCGCTCGGCTTGGGCTCGCCGCCCGCAGCCGCGAGCGTGGCGAGCGCGCAGATGAGCCCCAGGGCGAAGAGCACGCGTGCACGCATCGTCGGGACATTATACGCTCAACGCGGATGGAGAATTCACTCGCCCGGTCGCAGGTCGAGGTGGGGTCCGTCATCGACGAGACCTACATCATCGAGGCGATGATCGGGCGCGGCGGCATGGGCGCCGTCTATCTCGCGAGCCACCGCCGGCTCCAGGGCAAGAAGGTCGCGATCAAGATGCTGCACGCGGACCTCGGCGGCGACGAGATCCTCGCGCGGTTCAAGCGCGAGGCTGATATCGCATCGCAGCTCGACCATCCGAACATCGTCAAGGTCGAGAACTACAACAAGCTCGCGGATGGCACGCCGTACATCGTCTACGAGTACCTCCAGGGCGAATCGCTCGCGCAGCGGCTCGCCGATGGTGGTGCGATGCCGATCGAGACGGTGTTCTCGATCTTGCGCCAGATCGGCTCCGGGCTGACGGCCGCGCACCGCGCGGGGATCGTGCATCGCGATCTCAAGCCGCAGAACATCTTCCTGCAGCCGAGCGAGGTCGACGGCCGCGCGGTCGAGGTCGCGAAGGTGTTGGACTTCGGGATCTCGAAGATGTTCGGGTCGCAGACCGTGAAGACCCAGGAAGCGACGCTGCTCGGCACGCCGCAGTACATGGCGCCCGAGCAGGCGACCGGGCAGCACTCGAACGTCGACCAGCGCACCGATGTCTTCGCGCTCGGCGCGATCGTGTACGAGATGGTGTCGGGCCAGCCGGCGTTCTCGGGCGCGAGCATTCCAGAGGTCGTGTTCAAGGTCGTGTACGAGCAACCCCGGCCGCTCTCGCAGGTCGCACCGAACCTCGCGGACGTGCTCGTGCTCGCGATCAACAAGGCGATGGCAAAGGCGCCGGCGGATCGCTACGCTACCGTCGGCGAGTTTGTCGAGGCGATGACGGGCTCGCCGCTGTCGCTCGTGCGCAAGCCGAAGGTCTCGGGCGCGGTGGCCGCCGGATCGCCGAGTCAGAATTCGAAGAACAGCTCGAACGATGCGTTCGCGCAGACGATGGGCTCGGGCGATCACGGGTTCTCGCCGGTCAAAGAGACGCTGGATATGCCGCCGCCGGTGAGCGCGACCGCGAAGACGGTGGATTCGCAGAAGGGCGTGCCGGTGCCGCTCGCGGACGTGGCGAGCGCGTCGACGGTCGCCCAGATCGCGGTGCCGACGATTCCCGAAAAGGAGGCAGAGCCAGCGAGGCGCGGCAACGCCGGCGTGATCGCGGCGCTCGCGCTCGGCGTGATCATGCTCGGCGGCGGTGGGATCTATCTGGCGACGCGCGGGGGTCACGAGGACAAGAAGCAAGCGATCCACATGCCGCCGCCGCAGCGCGAGGCCGTGCCTGCGAAGGTCGAGGATCCGACGCCGGTGGAAAAAGCGCCGGTCGAGAAGGCACCCGAGATCGAGAAGGCGCCGGTCGAGAGGGCTCCCGACAAGCTGGTCGTGAGAGCGCCCGATAGGCCGAAGGTCCCGGACAATGCGACCAAGCCGGTGACGAAGCCCGAGGCGACGAAGCCCGCGGTCGAAGCGACCGACGAAGCCGAGGACGAGACCGTCAAGCAACGGATGAGAGATGCCGAGGCCGCGTATCGCTCGAACGATCTCGCGGTGGTCGAGCGGCTCACGAACGCGGTGATCGCCGGCGATGCCGCGAAGGCCGGCGCGAAGGCGCACGCGCACGCGCTGCGCGGCATCGTCCAGTGCGTGCTCCACAACAGCGAGGAGCAAGCGCGGATCGATCTGCGCCAGCTCGATGGCTATCCGAAGATGCGGCAGCGCTTGCTCTCGGCGTGTCACGCCGAAGGCCACCTGACGTCAGACTAGCCGTCCGACGAGAACCAGCCGTCAGTGTCCGTCAGCCGGACAGCGCGGACGCTCTCGCGAGTGAACCCGCGAGGTGTAAATGGCATTGGAGGTGCGATGTCGAGCCCGTATCTCGAGCCGTCGTGATGACGGATTCGGATCTGACGCTGAAGGTGCTCGTAGAGATGCGCGAGGAATTGCGCGCGCTCGGGGAAGCGCGACGAAGTGCGCGGCCTCCGTAAGGACGTCACACAGACGAACGAGCGGCTCGAGGTGATCGAGCACACGATGCTTGGCACCAACCAACGACTCGAGGTCATCGATCACACGTTGGTCGATTTCGGTACCCAGGTCGTATTGCTCGGCCGATTCATGAAGAGCTCGGTCTCCCGGCACGATAACGACGTCGAGCGTCACGACGACGAGATCGCCGACCTTCGTACGCGGGTCGAAAAGCTCGAAACGAAGAGCTAGTGGATCAACACGAGGACGCGGCGCTCGCCGGTGCGCGACGCGACCGTGAGATCGACGAAGTGGCGATCGTGCGGCTCGATCACGGTACCCGCGTCTAGATTGCCCGTGACCCTTTGATCGTCGACCGAGGTCACGCGCTCGTCCGGGGCGAGGTGAACGAGCTCGGCGATCTGCGTCGCGGTCAGACCGGGCGCGACATCGATGATCGTCGGCGCCGGCGAGTGCGGCACCGCGACCAGCTCGCGCTCGTGCTCGACCCGGACGCGCTCTACTGGATGCTGCGCGAGCAGGCACACGCACGCACCGAGTAGGCCGATCGAGAGCGAGCGAAACAGCAGCATGGGGCTGCACGTTGCAACGTCGCGGCCAGCACTTCGACAGACGCCAGCGTCTGTGGTTCGCAGAAACTCTGGCTAGTTACGTAGCGGCGATCGGCCGCCAGTCGCCAGATTGGCAACGGCAGTGTGTCCCTCGCGCCGGCGCGGCGATCGCATCGCGTCCCTTCGACGCGCGGTCCGGGCCGCCGAGATCCGGGCCGCCGAGATCCGGGCCGCCGAGATCCGGGCCGCCGATCCGGGCCGCCGATGTCCGGGCCGCTGATATTCGGGCCGACTCGCTCGTCGGGTTCCGCTGATCGCCGCGCCGCGCGGTCGATCGCGCCGACTACTCTTCTTTCTTGATCTGCTGCGCGAGGTAGTTCTGCTCGCCGACCTGACGGATCAGCTCGAGTTGAGTCTCGAGCCAGTCGGCGTGCTCTTCCTCGGACACCAGGATCTTCGTCATCAGATCTTCGGTCGCGTTGTCGCCGCTCTTGCGGCACGCCTCGACGCCCTGATTGAGGAACGCGATCGCGGCGTACTCGAGCTGGACGTCGGTCTCGAGCTGTTCCTTGACGGTCTCGCCGACCTGGATCTTGTGATAGCGCTGCATGTTCGGCACGCCCTCGAGGAACAAGATCCGATCGATGACGAGCTCGGCATGCTTCATCTCGTCGATCGACTCGTCGCGGACCTTCTTCGCGAGGCGGTCGTAGCCCCAGTTCCGGCACATCTTCGCGTGGATGAAGTACTGGTTGATCGCCGTCAGCTCGTTCGTGAGGAGCTGGTTCAAGAGGTTCAAGACCTCCTCGTTACCCTTCATGTGACCCGTCCTTCAGCGCGACCTTAGCGACACGAGATCCGCGGCACAATCGCGGGTGGCGCCGTTCGATCCGCAGCCACGCGCCTGGAGCCGCTCGCGCAGCTCCTCCTGACACATGCCGCAGCCGGTCCCGGCGCGGCAGCGCGCACCGATCTCTTCGACCGTCCGCGCGCCCTCGTCGATCACCGCGTCGATATCGCGGTTCGAGGCCGGGTAACACATGCAGACGATCATCGGTTGAATTTGATAATGCATTTCAAAACCGCTTTCGTCAAGGGCTGACCGTTCACCCCAGGGCCAGCCGTTTTGTGGCGCTCAAGCGGTTGGAATGCTTAGCTGTACACGTGCTCGTTCGGGCCGCGATCTGTTCCCTAGGGCTACTTCTTGCGTGTAAATCGCAAGAAGCGCCGCCACCACCGGCCCGTACAGACCTCGTGATCGTGTCGCCGGGTGTGCTGCCGCAGCGGGTGCTTCGCTATCACCTTCCGAAGGGGATGAAGACGACGTTCGAGCTCGAGCTCGAGGGCAAGCTCGTCGCTGGAGAGATCACGAGCGCGTCGCCACCCCTCACGTTCGCGCTGGCGATCGGCGTCGATGATGTGCTGCCCGATGGGCGGATGAAGCTGACGACGACGATCCAGGACATGACGACGCCCGCGGCGCTGGATCAGCCAGGCGCACCGCGCGCGCAAGCCGATGCAGCAGCGCTGAGGGGCGTGATGATCACGGCGATGTTGTCGCCGGATGGGACCATCGCGGATGTGAAGGCGGTGCCACCGCCGCAGCCAGCCGCGACCGGCTCCGGCTCGGGCTCGGGCTCGACAGCGAAGCCGTTGAGCGATGCGGACCAGGCGCTGATCGATCAGGTCGTCCAGGCGATGCCGAAGATCGCGATGCCGCTGCCGACGACGCCGGTCGGGATCGGCGCGAAGTGGCGGAGCTCGAGGTCGCTCGGGCCGGTCAGCCCGCTCGCGCTGACGAGCGTGACGACCATCGATCTCGACGGCATTTCAGGATCGACGCTGACCTACGAGCTGAGCTCGACGGTGCACGGCGACGATCAATCGGTGAAGCAAGACGGCGTCGACGTCGCGGTCAAGGGGATCACGGGAACGGCGAAGGGCCACGGCACGTTCGATCTCGAGAAGCTCGCGCCACTTGGCACGCTCGCGGCGGAGCTCCACATGGAGATGACGACCGGCAGCGACACCACGCCGATGATGATGTCGCTCGAGATGCACTCGCACTAAGGAGCGCAAAGCGCGCCGTAGCGCTTGCACGTACCACCCGCGACCTCGTCGCAGTGGTGGTAGAGCCCGTCGTCGAACGAGAACATGCACGCGTTCGTGGGCGCGCACGCGGCGCCCCACTGCGTGCACGTGCCCTCGACCGGGCTCGCGCACTTCTTGTAGGTCCGATCGGCCGCGTCGATCATGCAGCTCTCGGTGGGTGTGCATGCCGCGCCGAAGTGAAAGCACACGCCCGCGCCGCCCGCGAGACAGGTGAAGTAGGTCGCGGTGCCTTGGTGATAGGCGCACGTCGCCGTGAGGCAGCCGACATCGGGGGCGATCGCCACAGCGGCGGAGCCGACACCACTGCCCGCGCGGGTCGTCGTCGTCGTCGTCGTCGTCGTCGTCGCCGTGCCACTACCCTGCCCTGTGGGCGTGACCTGCTTGACCTCGGGCGATGTACCTCCACAGCCGAACGCGACGAGGATCACCAGGCTGCACCGCACGGTCTGAATATAGCCGCAATACTCCCGAAATCCCGTCGCAGCTACGCGAACTCGGTGTAGCGTCGTCGCGATGCGGGGCCTTTGCTCAACCCTCTTTTTTGCGGGCCTTGCCGCCGCGGTGATCGGTGCGATTGCCGGTGGCTGCAGCGGCGACACGGCACTGCCGATCGAGGCGCAGTGCAATCCGCTCGGGATCAACCACTGCATGACGCCGTGGCCGAATTCGGCGTTCGAGGTCGACGACGCGACCACCGCGACCGGCAAGAAGCTCGCGATTCCCGACAAGACCCTACCGACGAACTTCGATGGCGCGACCGTGAATCCGGCCGGCTGGAACAAGGCCGACGGGTTCTCGCCGGCCGCACCGATGGTGATGTCGTTCCCCGGTGGTGTATCGGCCGAAGGCCTGCCGGCCGCGAGCGACATGACGAGGTCGACGACGCAGGACAGCCCGACCGTCGTGCTCGACATGACGACCGGCGATCGCGTCGCGCACTTCGCAGAGATCGACATGCAGGCCGACGACACGCCCGACTCGCAGGCGCTGTTCATCCGTCCCGCACAACGCCTGATCGGCGGCCATCGCTACGCGGTCGCGATCACGACGAAGGTCAAGGCGCGTGATGGCAGCGACCTGCCGATTCCGCCCGGCTTCGCGGCGCTCCGCGATGGCAAGCACACCGATCATTCGCTGCTCGAGGCGATGCGCCCGCAGTTTGCCGACGTGCTCGATGCGCTCGACACGGCCGGCTATGCGGCGGACGACCTCGTCGTCGCGTGGGACTTCACCGTCGCATCGGATGACTTCCTGCACCGCGACATGATCTCGGCGCGCGACCAGACGATCGCGCAGCTCCAGAACCATCCGATCGGTTTCACGATCCTGACCGACGCGCCGATCAACGACGGCTCGGTGATCAAGCGCCGGATCACGGGCACGTTCGACGCGCCGCTGTTCCTGACCAACAACGGCAAGTACAACCCCGGCACGGTGATCGCGCGCGACGCGAACGACCTGCCCATGGTCCAGGGCTTCTATCAGATCCCGTTCTCCGCGATCGTCCCGACGTGCGCGTACACGTCCGCGACGCCGGTGCCGATGGTGATCTACGGCCACGGCCTCATGGGCGACTCCGAGGAGACGACCGGCGGCGTCCAGCAAAAGACCGCGTCGGAGGATTGCCTCGTGTTCGTCGGCACGAACATGCGCGGCATGTCGACACCGGATCTGCCGGCGGTCGTGTCGACGCTGAACGATGCGAACCACGCCGACGAAGTCTTCGAAGTGCTCGAGCAAGGTCTGGCGAACCACGTCGCGCTCGTCCAGGCGATGCGCACGACGTTCGCGACCCAACTGTTCGTCGACGCCGCGAACGCGAACAAGCCGCTCGTCGATCCGACGCGCGTCTACTACTACGGCCTTTCGCAAGGCGCGATCTTCGGCACTGCCGTGATGGCGTACGAGCCGACGATCGAGCGCGGTGTGCTCGGCGTCGGTGGCGCCAACTACTCGCTCCTGCTCGATCGCTCCGCGGATTGGCCGCAGTACCGCACGATCCTCAACGGCGGTTATCCCGATTCGCTCGACGACACCCTCGTCGTCGGCCTGTGCCAGATGCGATGGGACAAGGTCGAAGGCTCGGGCGTCGCGAACACGGTGTTGAACGGCGCACCGACCGCACCGATCAAGAAACAGCTGCTGATGGAGATGGCGCTGTCCGACGAGCAGGTGCCGAACCTCGGCACGTACTGGCAGGCGCGCACGATGGGGATTCCGGTCGTGGGACCGACGCCGGTCACGCCGTGGGGCCTGACCGTCGCGCCGACGCCGCTCGATGTCGGCGCGAGCGGCCTCTTGATCATGGACGGCGGCGCTCCCGCGCCACCGTCGACGAACGTGCCGGCCCCGAAGGTCGATCCGAGCATGCACGACCTGACGCGCACGCAGGCCGCGACCCGGCGCCAGATCAAGGCGTTCTACGACACCGGCGTGATCGTGAACGAGTGTTCCGGCGCCTGCGTCTGTCAGACCGGCAACTGCGATTGAGCGTGCTCGAAGCAGCTTGGAGCGCAGCGAGGTCGATAAGAAGTTGGTTTTCGCCACACCAGGTGGCGTGATCCAACAGCTCGGGCAGGTACGGGCATTGCTCTACGGAGGGGGATGCGCGCCTTTATGCTGGCCACCGTCGTCTTTACCGTCGCCAGCGCTGCCGGCTGCGGCACCGATGTAGACCCGTCGCAGCCACCGCCCGACACCACGGCGCGTGCGACCTGGTACCAGGACGTCGCGCCGATCGTGTCGAAGCACTGCATGTCGTGCCATCAGGACGGCGGCATCGCGCCGTTCTCCCTGACCACATACGAGGACGCATCGTCGAACGCGAAGATGATGCTCGACCAGATCAACCAGGGCGCGATGCCGCCGTTCGGCGCGCGCGAGGAAGCGGACTGCAACCCGCGGTTCGGCTGGCAAGACGATCCACGGCTGTCGTCGCAGGAGAAGCTGACGCTGCAGTGGTGGCTCGAGGACGGCACGCCGGCGGGTCAGGTCGCGCAGGTCGCGGTGCCCGCCAACACGGATCTCCCGGGCGTGACCAAGACGGTCCAGCCGAGTCAGGCGTTCGTGTCGTCCGGCGATCGCGATCAGTTCATCTGCACCGTCCTCGATCCTGGCCTCGCGGCCGGCGCGTGGCTGAATGGCTTGCAGTTGCGTCCCGGCAATCCCGTCGTCGTTCACCACGCCGTGCTCACCGAAGTGTTCGCGACCGGCGCGAACGCGGATCTGATCGCGTCGCACCCGACGGGTGTGCCGTGGGACTGCAGCATGGAGCAGGAGCCCGCCGACCTCATCGTCAGCATCTGGACGCCGGGCAACCAACCGATGCAGACGCCGACCGAGCTCGCGGTGCCGCTGCTCGCCGGCGCGAAGCTCGTGATGCAGATCCACTATCACCCGGCTGGGGTAGTCAACGCCCCCGATATCACGGCGGTCGATCTGCGCACGACGAACGTGTGGCCGCAGAAGATGTACTTCGTCGGCGCGTTCGGTAACGCGTTCCAGGCGCCGAACCTCCTCGCGGATCCGGACGACCGCACGGCGCTGCCGGAGTTCCGCATCCCGGCGAACAAGGCGGATCACGAGGAGCACATGACGTTCGCGGTCGGCGACCTCGGCGGCCTGCGGAACGTGCAGCTGTACTCGGTCAACCCACACATGCACCTCGTCGGCACCCACATCAACAGCACGATCATTCGCCCGACCGCGCGCGGTGCGGACCCGCAGACGGAGTGCCTCGCGAACGGCAACTGGAACTTCGACTGGCAGCGCACGTACATCTACGACACGCCGATCGCGTCACTGCCAACCGTGCAGCCGGGCGATGTTATCGACGTCAATTGTCATTGGGACAACACGATGAACAATCCGTTCGTCCTGCGCGCGCTGAAGGATGCGGGGCTGAATGCGCCGATCGACATCACGCTCGGCGAGGGCAACTCGACGGACGAGATGTGCCTGGAGATCTTCGGGATCTCCGTCGACGCGCCGCCGCAGGGCTCGTTCCGCACGCTGACGCCGGATCGGTTTCCGCTTGCGGCGTTGAGCACACTGCGACCGCAGTAGCTGGGCGTATGATCAGAAAATGCGCGTTGCTGTTCTGGCCGTGAGCGTCGCGGTGACCGTGAGCTGCGGATTCTCCGCGCAGAACAACGGCGGAGATGGATCGGTGGTCGGTGACACGGGATCGGGATCGGGATCGGGATCGGGATCGGGATCGGGATCGGGGTCGGGGTCGGGGTCGGGCTCGGGCTCGGGCTCCGGATCGAACGCGGGACCGGACTTCGATGGCGATGGGATTCCGGATGCGATCGACAAGTGCCCGCACATCGCGAACGCGCTGGATCCCGATAGCGATGGCGATGGTGTCGGCGACGCGTGCGATCCGCGGCCAGGCCAGGCCGACCACCGCGTGTACTGGACCTCGTTCGACGATCCGCACGAGGCGGATACGTGGATGAAAGCCGGCACGTGGTCGCTCGCGACCGGCGTCGCCGTGCAGAGCTCGACGACGGGCTCGAATTACCTGCGGTTCCCGATGCTCGTCCAGCGCGCGTACGTCGCGGCCGGGATCACGCCGATGACGCTCGGCGTTGGTCCCGCGCCTGCCGTTGGTATTCGCGTGCGCGACACGCACGAGTACGGCTGCGCGATCTTCAAGATGGGCAGCGTGCAATCCGTCGCCGAGACCGATCAGATGGACAACGACATCGGCGGCTGGGCCGGCGCGTTCCCCGGTGCGTCGCTCGGCGTCGGCCAGAGCCTGGTGTCGGCCAACGACTGCTCGTTCGCTTCCGGTGCTGCGATGGGTACGCGCCAGAGTGACTACGCTGGCGGTGTGACGCTTCCATCCGGCTACGTCGAGCTCTCGATGCAGAACGCGAGCGCGAGCTACGCGTACGTGTTCGTCGTGGAGACCTCGCCTTAAGCGAGGATGCGGAGTACGCGGATCATCGTCGCGAGCTCGCGCGGTAGCGCCAGCAGCTTGCCGAACGACGCACCGGTGTGCCCGTACAAGCCGGTCACGTGGACCCGTGGTTCCGCGTTCGGTAACCGGTCCGCGAGCATCTGCGCGTGCTCGAACGGGATCACGTCGTCATCCGCGCCATGGACGAGCTCGACGCGGCCGCGCACGCGCGCGAGATGGGGTCCTGGATCGAGCGCACGCACGTCGATCTGCGGCAGCGCGGCCTGGGCGAGCGGCCACGCGCCGGGCAAGGCTCCGATGCCGACGAGAAACAGCTCGCGGACACTTCCCGGAATCGCCGGCGCGAGCTCCGCCGCGACCGCCTGGAACCGGCCATCGGTCTTCATCTCCGGCCGGCCCCACACGCGTTCGACGTACCGGCGCCAGCCCGCTTCTAGCGCGGCGCGCTCGCTGCGTTCGTGCGGGATCGCATCGAGCAGGTTGAGCAGCACGACCGGCTGATTCAATGGATCGCGCGTCGCGACCCGCCCGCTCGCGACGTTGCCGGTGAGGGCGAACCCGAGCGTCTCCGCGAAGTCGGCATAGCCACCGAAGATCACGAGCCGCTCCGCGAAGTCGGGCCGCTCCGCGGCGAGCGCGAACGCGAGCAGCGAGCCGAACGAGATCGAGAATACCGTCGGCTGCTGCTGCGACCACCGCGGCAGCGCATCGGCGACGCGGATGAAATCCTCGATCGCGCGTGCGTTCGGCGTCAGCGCGAGGTAGCTCGGGATGAACGGCGCGACCACGAGGTGGCCTGCCGCGCACAGCACGCGGCAGAACCGATCGAGCCGCGGATCGTCCGCCGCCGCGTAGTGCAAGCCCGGCGCGATCAAGTACGTGCGCTTGGGTTTGCGCTTCGGCTCGTACAGCCGTACGCGCATGCTGGCGAGCTCGTCGTCGCGCGTCGCGACCCGCGGCGCCTTCGTCGGCGATGCCCACGGACCGAGCCAGCGCGCGAGGGTGAACACAGACATTATTGCTCGCCTCCTCGCCGAGGCGCGCTCTGGCGCTCCGAGCTCGCTCGTCGGCTCATTCGCTCACGCTGCAGTAACGCCCGGGCTTCTGCTGCGGCTCGCGCCAATTTTCTGCCGGAGAGATCGCGGTCGCATCGACGGGATAGCCGGCGTCGCCGAGCGTCGCCATTCCAGCAGCCGTGAGCGCGCACTCGAATACGCCGAGCCGGTTCAGCGCCGGAAATGCTTTGCGTGATGCCGCGAGCAGGCGCGCACCCGAATCGCTCAGCGTGCCGAGCGAGAACTCGAGGATCTCCAGGCGCGCGGCGCCCGGCCAGGCGAGGAGATTCGGTACGACCTCGTCGGAGAACGGGCTGTTCATGATCCGCAGCGCGCGCAGCGCTGGCAGCGGCCGCGCGAATAGCGGCAGGATCTCCTTCACCGTGCACTCTGCACCGTAGCCGCGGTCGACATCGCCGAACCACAGCTCGAGATCCTCGAGCATCGGCCACGGCGCGGCGAGAATCGTCGCGAGCGTCCGCTTCGTCATCGTGCTCGTGCGCAACGCGAACTTCTTCGCACGCGGCAGCGCGAGCCCGTCGAGCGCGACATCGCCGGTCCCTTTCAAGATCACGGTCTCGAGCTCGGGATAGGCCTTGCCCAGCCCGGCGAGCTTCCCGATCGGCGCGCGAGAAATATCGATGCTGTCGATCTCCGAATCATCGAAGTCAGCGATCACGAGCTCGCGCAGCGGCGGCCGCGGCCCCGCGTTCATCAGCGTCGCGGCGATGGTCGAGTTGTCCTGATCGCCAGAGCGAACGCAACCGACCACCAGCGACCGCAAGAACTTCCCCGACGGATGGCGCAGGACTTCCCACACCAGATCCGCCGGTTCGTCGCTGCGGCCGATGATCCGCGCGCTCCGGATCCAGCCGAGATCCCAGTCGAGCGCGATCACCGGGTCATCGCCCTCCTCGCCTGTGACCAACGCAGAGAGTGGACCGAGTAACACGTCGGCGTGCGCCTCGAACAGCGCGCGCTGTTCGTCGAGCAATTCGCCAGCATCGGGCCGCGCACGCAACGCCGCCTGCACCGCGATCAACCGCCCGCGGGGATGGCCGTGCTGCTGCAACCAGTCGGCGTAGATCAATGCGACGTCGGCATCGCCCGGATCGACGCGGAGCTGCGCATCCAGGCTCGGATCGCTCGGCTCGTCCGGCAACGCTGCCTCGTGCGCCGGATCGAGCACGCGACGCCAGCCCTGCTCGAGCTGTTCGCGCGTGGAGCGCGAGTACTCGCGATCTGCGCTGAACGCGTGGGGAAGCGCGAGTGACATCGTCTCGGCGGATGCGCCGATCCGACCGCTGCGCGACAACAGCTCGGGCCATGCGTGCTGGGGGCGACCCGTCGCCGGGTCGAGCGGCCGAGCTGGACGTTCGGTCCAGTACTCGACGAACTGGCCGCCTTTTTCGAACCGAGCCACGCCAGATGATTACCCGAAAACGTTTGCGCCACCGTCAATGTCGACGGTGGCGTTCACGTTCACGTCGAGGTCAACGTCGAGCTGTCTCGATCACGGGAAGATGCCGCGCTCCTTGTAGACGTGCTCGAGCCGCTCGAGACCGATCGCGTAGCTGGCGGTGCGCCAGTCGGTCTTGTTCGCGGTCGCGTAGCTGCGCACGTTCTGATAGGTCTGCTTCATCCGGCGCTCGAGACGGCCGAGCACGTCGCCGAGCTCCCACTGCTCCGCGCGCTTGTTCTGCAGCCACTCGTAGTAGCTGACGATCACGCCACCCGAGTTGCAGAGAATGTCGGGGATGATCTGGACGCCCTTCTCGAGCAGGATGTCCTCGGCCTCGGGATAGGTCGGGCCGTTCGCGCCCTCGACCATCATCTTGACCTTCAGCGCCTTCGCCTCGGCGACACCGACCTCGAGCTCGAGGGCGGCGGGGACGAAGATGTGCGCGTCGAGCGCGAAGAACTCTTCGCGCGTGATCTTCGAGGCGCCCTTGTAGCCGGCAACGGTCTTCGTCTTGTGGACGTGCTCGCCGAGCTTGTGAGGGTTGATGCCTTCGGAGTTCGCGATGTAACCGCCGACGTCGCCGACGCCGAGGATCACGGCGCCTTTCTGCGAGAGCAGGCGCGCCGCGTAGCTACCGACGTTGCCGAAGCCCTGGATGATGACGTGGCAACCATCGAGGTTGAAGCTGTTGTCGCGCGCCCACTCGGTGATGCAGTGGACGACGCCCTGGCCGGTCGCTTCGGCACGGCCGTGCGAGCCGCCCGCCGACACGCTCTTGCCGGTGACGACGCCGCGCACCGTGTTGCGGTCGCTCGCGCCGGCGATGTTCATGTACGTGTCCATCATCCAGACCATGGTCTGGCTGTTGGTGTTGACGTCCGGCGCCGGGATGTCGTGATCCGGACCGATGTTCGTGCCGAGCGCGGCGGTGAACCGGCGCGTGATCCGCTCGAGCTCGGTCTGCGAGTACTGGCGCGGGTCGAACTTGATGCCGCCCTTACCGCCGCCGAACGGAATCTCGTGGAGCGCGCTCTTGTACGTCATCCACGATGCGAGCGCCTTCATCTCGTCGAGGTTCGCCTCGTGGTGATAGCGCATGCCGCCCTTGTAGGGCCCGAGGATGTTGTTGTGCTGGACGCGATAGCCCTTGAACATCTCGAAGCGACCGCTGTCGCGACGAACCGGGAAGTTCACGATCAGCTCGTTCTTCGGCTGGCCGAGGATCTGCGCGACGTCCTGATCGATGTTGATCAGCTTCATCGCCTTCTCGATCTGCTTGGTCGCGATCTCGAAGAGGTTGCCGCGGTCTTTCAAAGCCACTTCGGTCTGCTTCGCCGCCGTGCTCGTGGCAGGTGGCGTTGTTGACGTGCTCATTGCGCCAAGGCGTACCGCCGCATCTGGCACGTGAGCAACCAATTTCACCCGCCATTTCGCCTCATTACGCAGTGCATTAAGTGTGAGCTATAAGGGCGCGTGTCTGCTGAGATCGATCGCAAGCTCGCGGCGACCGTCGCCGAGGGCGGCAAGCTGCGTGCGCTGGTGTTGGAGCTGTGGCAACGCACCCGGATGGACTGGGGTTTCGTCACCGATCGCCTCGCGGTGACGTTTCGCAAGGAGCACTGGATCGGCGCGCACGAACGCCGGTTCGTGAGCGAGACGCTGTACGGGATGATCCGCAACTTGCGCCGGATCGATCTCGCGCTCGAGCGCGCGCGCAAGACGAAGCAATCGCCGCGCGATCTGGAACGGCTGATCGCGCTACTCGTCCTCGAAGCGCAGCTCGAGCCCGCGCACGCGAAGCGCGTGCTGCCCGACCTCGACTGGGCCGCCGTGACGTCGGTCGACGACGTGATTTGCGGCGAGCGCAAGCCGGCGAAGCGGATCGCGCTCGCGGCCTCGCTCCCGGACTGGTTAGCGGCGCGGTTCGTCGCGGATCACGGAGAGCGCGCCGAAGCACTCGCGCGGTCGCTCAACGAGCGTGCGCCGATGACGGTGCGTGCGAACACGCTGGTGGGTGATCGCGACACACTCCGCACCGCGCTCGCCGCCGAGAAGCTCGAGACCCGCGCCGGCAAGTGGAGCGACACCGCGCTCGTCGTCGAGACCCGCACGAACTTGTTCGCGACCTCGTCGTTCACGGCGGGTGCGTTCGAAGCGCAAGACGAAGGTAGCCAGCTGCTGGCCGAGCTCGCGACACCAACGGGTGCGAAACCGCTCGCGATCGACTATTGCGCCGGCGCCGGCGGCAAGACGCTCGCGATCTCGGCGCGGCTCGCGAATCGCGGCCGGGTCGTCGCGACCGACATCGACGACCACAAGCTCGAGGAGCTGCGTCGCCGTGCCCGCCGCGCGAAAGTCGCGAACGCGCGCGCGCTGCGCGTCGACGACAAGGAGCTCGATGCGCTCGTCGCGAAGGCGGACCTGGTGTTCGTCGACGCGCCGTGTACCGGGACCGGGGCACTCCGGCGCAATCCCGAGTCGCGCTGGCGCTTGCGCGAGGCCGAGCTCGCCGGGTTCGCCGCGCGCCAGCTCGCCATCGTGACGTCGGCGAAGCGGTTGCTAGCGCCCGGCGGCTTGCTGGTCTACGCGACCTGTTCCGTGCTCGCCGCGGAGAACGAGGAGGTCGTCGCGAAGATCCGCGAGGCCCACGAGGATCTCGTAACCGTGCCGCTAGCCGAGCGATTCGACGCCGCGCGCGCGGAGGCGCTCGGGGACGGGAGCGCTCTGAGCGTCGCACCCGACCGTCACGGCACCGACGGCTTCTTCGCGCAGGTGTTCCGCCGAACGTGAGAACCGGGTTCGGGCATCCGTGATGCAACGCATTGGCTCTGCTCGCCATCTGGCGGATGTTCTGGCGGTTCCACGATGCACGGCGCAACAACACGCGATTCCGACGTTGCCAACGGCAACGACCCGAGCTCCGGCGATGGCCGTAACGGGCGTGATATTGTCTCGAAAAGAATGGCGATCGACGTAACGGTGGTGCGGGAGCTCGCCGCACTCCGTGGTGTAGAGAGCGAGTGGCGAGCACTCGCCAGCAGTGGCCCGAGCGTGTTGTTCCGCGGTCCCGACTGGTTGATCCCGTGGTGGCTCGCGTATCACAACACGCTGCACGGCGTGCTTCACGTGCTCGTCGGCCGCGCGACCGACCCCGATGCGAACGGCACCCAAGTCGGCGATCTGGTCTGCCTCGCGCCGCTGTACTCGCGCACCGTCAAGGTCGCGCTGCTCGATAGCCGCGAGCTCCGCATGATGGGCGATGCCGGGCCGCGTCCGCCGTCGCTCGATCTGCTCGCGCGCCCGGGCTGGGAAGACCGCGCGGGTCAGGCGATCGCACGCACGTTGATCGACGACGCCGCGAACTGGGACGTGATCGATCTCGAGCCGCTCGCCGATCCGTCGCGCGTGCGCGCGAACCTCGTGCAGCGGATCGCGCCCGCCGGGTTCACCGTCGAGAGCGCGCCATCGGCCGGGGGCGCGAATCGAATCGCGCTCGCGGCGGCGCCTGCCGAAGCGACCGACGCGAGCGGCCTCATCCATACCTACGGCGGCGACCTCGCCGAGCTCCGCAAGGGCATGAGCGTGCTCCGCCGGCTGTCCCGTCTCGAGTGGTCCGAGCGCGACGAGCAATCGCCGCTCGCCGATGCCGAAGCGAGCGCGTTGCTCGAAGACGTCGCGCTCGAGCTCGGCAAGCAAGGTCGGGTCCGGCTCGCGCGACTCGACGACGCGACGGGCGAAGCGATCGCCGCCGCGCTCGTCGTCGACGATGCGGACCGCGCCGTGATCCTCGCGATGGCGGTCGATCCGCAAGTCGCGACGAAGGGCGCGCCGCAGCGCCTGCTCCATGCCGAAGCGCTCGCAGCGCGCGCCCGCGGCTGCGTCGCGCTCGATGTCGTCACCGGCGCCGGCGAGTATCCGCTCTCGACGCTGCCGAGCTCGAAGCAGCCGGCCTTGATGGTCCGGATCTGGGGGAACTCCGCCGCCGCGCAAGTCGGCCGCACGTACACGAGTGTCGCGCGCCGTGCACGCCGCGCCCGCGAGACGCCTTCGGTCGCGGCTGCGCAAGCACGCGCCGCGTGGACGAAGATCCGCAGCGCCGCGGCGAGCGTCGCGCAATACGATCGCTACGGCCTGTATCGCGGCCAGCTGTGGACGCGCGGGATCGAGCTCACGCCCGGACTCGAGCTTCAGGACCTGACCGAAGCCGGCTACGACAAGCTCGACGATCACGTGAAGGCGGACCTGCTCGAGCAGGTCGCCCTCGACGACATCACGGCGCGCAAGTTCTGGCGCCGCGGCGATCACATGGTGCTCGCGAAGATCGGTATTCGTCCCGCCGGCGTCGCGTGGACCGCGCGCGGCCCCGTCGAGGTGCCGGAGCTCCAGCGCACGCTGCGGATGATGAAGTACGACGCGTACATCCACTCGGTGTTCGTCGCCCCGGCGGCGCGCGGTCGTGCCGTCGCAGCCGCCATGCTCGAGCACATCACGAAGGACCTGCGCGCGACCGACGCGTATCGCTCGTGGGCGCTGATCGAGGCCCACAACCAGGCGTCGATCCGCGCGTTTCAGAAGGCGTCGTTCACGCCGGTGTGTGACGTGATCCACGCGAAGATGGCCACCGTCGATCGCGTCGTGTGCCGGCCGCCCGACCCCGAGGCGCGCGAGCTCTTGGGTCTCGATACGTAGCCGAGACTGGCGTATCCTACAGAGGATGCGCGGCACCGCCATCGTGGCGATCGCCTTGGCCTTGGCCTTGGGTGCCGTCGTCGCGTGCAGTCCGGACGCTCCGTTCGATCCCGACGCGTCGACCTCGCCGATGGGCAGCGACGCCGGCGTCGATCCGAACGACGGCGCGCACTCGGGCGCGCGGCTGAAGCTGACCTGGTACCAGTTCACGGACGGCACCAAGCAGTTCAGCGGCATGTACGACGCGCAGAACAAAGAAATCTGCAGCCCGTACTACGGCACCTGGACCGACGGAAAAGCGTACTGCGTACCGCAACCGGGCGGCGAGCTCGTCTACACGAACAGCACCTGCACGACGAAAGCACTGCACTACTACGTGCCGACCGTGTGCCCGCAGCCGCTCGCGAAGTACTACCTCGAGTACGGCACCGTCGGCTGCACCTCGGTGCCCGCGCATCTCTATCTGCGCGGCACGCAGGTCTCGTCGGCGACCTACTACTACAAGAGCTCGACCGGCACGTGCAGCACCGCGTACACGTCGCAGTCGTACGACCAGTTCTACAACGTCGGCACGCAGCTGCCGAACAGCGACCTGGTCGAGCTCACGCTCGGCACCCCCGAAGGTGCGGGTCGGGTCGGCGTGCGGTTCTACGAGAGCGCAGACGGCATGAAGTTCCCGTGGGAGATGCACGACAGCATGCTGAACGCGGAGTGCTCCGCGGAGTACACGAGCGATGTGTCGACGGTCGCGCGCTGCGTCCCGAACGATGCGCGCTACGCGTACTACGCACACGACGCGGCGTGCGCGCAGACCGAGCTCTCGCTCTCGAACACGTGCACCGCGCCCGCGTACGCGTACACGTACCCGGCGGCGTACTGTCCCGACGACTACGAGACCTACTACACGCTCGGCGCGCAGCAGGCGAGCTCGCCGCTGTACTTCCCGAGCGGCGGCAGCTGTCTATCGACGACCGCGGCGAGCGGCACGAACTACTACGCGGTCGGCGGTCAGATCACGCCGGCGCCGCTCACGTATGCGGCCGATACCGGCACCGCGCACCGCGTCCAGCTGATCCACTACACCACGCCCGAAGGCACGCGGTTCCGCGATCCGTACAAGCTCTACGATCAGCAGATGGGCACCGCGTGCTATCCGACGACGCTACCCGACGGCACGATTCGCTGCGTCGCGAGCGGTAGCTACATCGACACGTACTACACGACGTCGGCATGCACGACGACGATCGATGTCGTCGAGATCTACAAAGGGCCGGCGACCTGCGCCGCCCCGGTGGTGCCGAAGTACGCGCTCAAGGACATCGCGCCCGATCCGGGTACGTGTACCTACGGCACCGAGGTTCATCCGATCACGACGCCGCACACCACCGCGGTCTACACCGGCACGCCCGGCTCGTGCAGCGTGTACACGCCATACGAAAGCGTCTTGTACAACGTCGGCGCTGCCGTCCCGCTCACCGACTTCGTCGGTGCCGCGCAGACGATGGACAACTAGCGCGTGATCGCGAACTGACGCTCGCGCAGGTGCGCAGCAGCGGGCGTTAGCTCCTCGACGGTGAAACGCGCGACACGCGCATGGGGTGGGCCCTGCTCGCACCACGCGAGAAGCTCGGCGATTTGCTCGGCCGACCCTTCGGCCTCGAGCTCGACACAACCATCGCTTCGGTTCTTGACCCAGCCGACGACGCCGAGACGTGTCGCTTGCTCTGCGGTGGTGGCGCGAAAAGAGACACCCTGCACCCGGCCACTGACGATCGCGCGAACTCGCCGCATCCGTGCAGTGTCCCACACCGGGACCTATCGAGCCTCCGCTCCTCCTGCTAGCGTTGGAGGTCCCGATGGCGCGCGTGATCAGGCTCCCCGACAAAGGTCGCCTGCTGGTCTGCACGGACCTCCAGGGCTGCATGCGCGATTACCTGCGCATGGTCGAGGTGTTCGAGCAGGCGCTGATCGATTACGGCGGTGACGTCCACCTGATCTTCACCGGCGACCTGATCCACGGCCCGCACATCGAGCCCGAGGATTGGCCCGACTTCCTCGGCGAGTACTATCGCGACGCGTCCGGCGATCTGATGATCGCGTACAGCCAGCTCGCGGCGCAGTACCCCGGCAAGATCCACGCGCTGCTCGGCAACCACGAGCACGGCCACATCGGCGGCCCGCACACCGCGAAGTTCGCGGCCGACGAGGTCGCGCTGCTCGAGCACATCCTCGGCCCGTCCGCGACTGCCCGGATGCGCGGCATCATCCATACGTTCGCACTGGCGGCCGTGTCGAAGTGTGGCGCGGTGTTCACCCACGGCGCGCCGGCCGCGGTGATCGAATCGATCTCCGACCTCGAAGGTGCGGACCTGTCGGGCGCCGGGTTCTCGAGCCCGCTCGATCTCCTCGACACCCCGATCGTCGGCAAGGTGCTGTGGGCGCGCTCGGCGACCGAGGCCGAGGCCAAGCGGTTCCTCCGGGCGACCGGCGGCACGATGAGCATCTACGGCCACGACGTCATCCCCGAGGGCTTCGAGAAGATCGGCGACGAACAGATCATCGTGTCGACGAGCTTCGGCCTGTTCGATCAGAACAAGGTGTTCCTCAACCTCGACCTGACGGCGCGATATCGCGGCGTACGAGACCTCCGGATCGGCCACGAGATCGTGCCGCTCTATCCGGACAAGGCACCTGCCCGCCTGGGCGGGCGCGCAAAAGCCTCGTAACTGCGCTCGGTTACAACCGGTAGCATCGGGCTTGCGCGAGGCCCGTTTAAGCCTTACATCTACGCGCCGTTATGAAGGACACCGCTGGACACCCGCATTACCGCCCCGCCCACATCACCTGTGCGTGCGGAGCGGTCCACGACACGTTCTCGACGCGCGGCGATTTCGGCATCGATATCTGCTCGAACTGCCACCCGTTCTTCACGGGCAAGCAGAAGTTGATGGATACCGCCGGCCGCATCGACCGCTTCAACAAGAAGTACGCGAAGGCGCAGACGCCGAAGTCGTAAGCTCTCTTGTTCGAGTCTCAGAACTTCAAAGACAAGATGGCGTCGCTCGGGCGACGCCGCGAGGAGCTCGAAGCGCTGCTCGGCACGGCCAGTGTCGTCAGCAATCGCGCCGAGTACATGAAGTACTCGCGCGAGCACGCCGAGCTCGACCCGCTCGTCGCGGCGTGGCGGGTCTACGAGAAGCTCGTGAAGGATCTCGCGTCGGCCAAGCAGATGGCCGACGCCGAGTCGGATCCCGATCTGCGCGCGATGGCGCGCGAAGAGCTGGCCTCGCTCGAGCTCCAGAAAGAAACCACCGAGCAGCAGATCAAGATCCTGCTGCTGCCGAGGGATCCGAACGACGGCAAGAACGCGATCCTCGAGATCCGAGGCGGCACCGGCGGCGACGAAGCTGCGCTGTTCGCCGGCGACCTCTACCGGATGTTCACGCGCTACGCCGAGCGCCAGGGCTGGAAGGTCGAGGTCATGTCGATGAACGAGGGTGCCTCGGGCGGCATGAAAGAAGTCATCGCGCTGATCGAGGGCAAGGACGTGTTCTCGAAGCTCAAGTTCGAGTCCGGTGTGCATCGCGTCCAGCGCGTGCCCGCGACCGAGGCCCAGGGCCGGATCCACACGAGCGCGGCGACCGTCGCCGTGTTGCCGGAGGCCGAAGAGGTCGACGTCAACATCAACGACAAGGACCTCAAGATCGATACGTATCGCTCGTCGGGCGCCGGCGGCCAGCACGTCAACACGACCGACTCCGCCGTCCGCATCACGCACCTGCCGACCGGCACGATCGTCGCGTGTCAGGACGAGCGCTCGCAGATCAAGAATCGCGCGAAGGCGATGAAGATCCTGCGCTCGCGCATCCTCGAATCGGAGCGCGAGAAGCAGATGGCGGTCGAGGCCGCCAATCGCAAGTCGCAGGTCGGCTCCGGCGATCGCAGCGAGAAGATCCGCACGTACAACTTCCCGCAGGATCGCGTCACCGATCACCGGATCGGTCTGACCAAGCACAACCTCCCCGCGATCATGGACGGCCAGATCGACGACATCGTCGACGCGCTGCGCGCACACGACCAGGCCGAAGCGCTCAAAGCGCAAGCCGGGCTCTGAACCGCAGCTGATCGCGGGCAACCGGTTGTCGATCGGCGCTGTCGATCGGATTAGGCTGCGCGCGGGATGAAGAAGCTGGTCGCCGGTGGTGTGGTCGCGGGCCGCGTCACGAACCAGGCGGGCAGCACGGGGATCGCAAGGCGCCGTCGTCGCGATCACGGAGGGTGGCCTCGGTTGGCCGCAACTCGGGCTCGGGGGCGGCGCGACGACCATCCTGACGAGCGTTAAGTGGTGAAATTGTCGCCAGCGCGCACCGTGCGATTCTGTCAAAGATCATGAGTGCTGCATTGGCTCCGGTCCAATCGTGGACACGCTACTTCGATTTCGGAACACTCCGTCCATGATGAAAACCACGAGCCTCGTTGCCCTGATCTTCGCCGGCGCTGTTGCCATGGTCGGCTGCTCGCACAAGACGACGAACATTACCCCCGCGTCGCCCGCGTCGCCGCCGCCGTCGACCACCACGAGCAGCACGACGACCACGACCGATACGCCGGCTCCGGCGCCGGATACGAAGTCCACCACGACCACGACGACCACGTCGCCGACGCCGTAATTCGGGCTCGTTCTCTCTCTCTCTCTCTCTTGTCTCGACGCCGCGTAGCGATACGCGGCGTTATTCGTTTCGGCTCGCTACTTCACGAGCTTCGCGATCTGGGCTTTCATCTGCTTCACTTCGCCGTCGACATCGCCCTTCTCGAACCCACCGCGGATGTAGCGAATGACGCCATCCGGATCCGCGAGCACCGTCGTCGGCATGTGATCCGAGCCGTACTTCGCGGCGACGGCCGAATCTGGCGACAGGTAGACCAGGTGCATGTTGTGCAGCTTGAGCTTCTTGTGGAACGTCTTGCCGGTGTCCTTGTCGCTATCGAGATCGACGGCGACGAACTCGACCTTGCCCTTGTAGTCGGGCGCGATGCCGTCCCACGCCGGCAGCTCCTTCGCGCAGGGCTTGCACCACGACGCGCCGAACGTGAGCATCTTCCAGCCCTTCGTCGCCTTGACCCGAAAGGCATGACCGCCGGCATCGGTGGCGGTGTCGAGCTCGGCGAGCCGGTCACCGACCTTCAGCTCGTCGGCGGATGCGGTCGCGGACGCGGCTAACAGCAACAACAGTGCGATACGCATGGTGCTTGGACGCACGAGCGTATCAGCGATTCACTGCGAGCTCTTCGTCGATCCACATCTCGATGTACTTGGGATGCATGGGTCCTTCGTACTTGCGGTTGTTGAAGAACAAGGTGGGCGTGGAGTCCACCCCGGCCTTTTCGCCCTGCGCGATATCGCTCGCGACCTGGGCTGCCGCCGCGGTGTAGTCCGTGTCGAACTTCTGCATGTCGAGGCCGAGCGACTTCGCGTAGTCGGTGACGTGCTCGCGATCGTGATCGGGAGACTTGTCGAACAGCAGGTCGTGCATCTCTTTGAACTTGTGCTGCGCGTTCGCGGCGAGCGCGGCCTGCGACGCGTTCTTGCTGCCCTCGTGTTTCTCGAGCGGGAACATCATGTAGTACTCGACGACCTTGCCGGCCTCGTCCTTCATGACCTGCTCGAGCATCGGCTTGAACGCCTTGCAGTGCGGGCACTGGTAGTCGAAGAACTCGTAGAGCTTGACCGGCGCGTCGTCGGGACCCTCGTGCGGCGCCTTCGAGACATCGAACTTCACGTCGCCGATTCCCGGCGCCTGCGCCTTGTACTTCTTCTCGTACTCCTCGCGAACCTGCGGCTCGGTCGCTTCGTCGTCGACGAGCGCCATCACGTAGCGCACCGCGAACGGCGCGCGCTTGCACGACGTATCCGACGCGAACGACTTGCGCAGCGACTCCGCCTTGCCGCACGGCGAGGACAACGAGCCGACGAGCTTGTAGAAGAGGGTCTTCTTGTCGTCGTTCAGCTTGTCGGTCGCGACGCCGTCGAGCGGCGAGGTATCGACCGGTCCATTGTCGACGGCCAGCGCGCTACCCGAGCCATTCACCGGCATGACACCGGTATCTTTGGGGGACTTCTTCTCGCACGCCGCGGCCATCAGGAACGGCGCGCAGATCAGCAGCCAATACGCCTTTGACACCCGAGGGTTGTACGGCACACCGTCGGTCGTTTCAACCAAAGCTCGCCCTTGACGAGGCGCGTCACGGACGGTATCAAACGACTGAATGACGGTTCATTCAGTGGCCGACAAGTCTACGGATAAGCGGAAGCTCATCCTCGACGCTGCCGAGCTGATCTTCGCGCGCCACGGCTTCTTCGCCGCGAAGGTGTCCGACGTCGCGAAAGAGGCAGGTGTGGCCGATGGCACCATCTACCTCTACTTCAAGAACAAGGACGACCTGCTGATCTCGCTGTTCGAGCGCCGGATGCAGCAGCTCAACGGCGGGCTCAAGGCCGCGATCGCAGGTAAACCGCCCCGCGAGGCGCTGCGCGCGTTCGTGCGGACGTACATGCAGATCCTGCAAGCCGAGCCGACCGCGACCGAGGTCCTGACGATCGAGCTGCGGTCGTCCACGAAGTTCATGAAGGAGTACGACAACCCCGAGTTCGTCGACTTCCTGCGCACGCTCGGCGGCATCATCTCGAGCGCGCAAGACGCGGGCGAGCTCGACACGGCGATCCCGCCGCACATCGCGGCGCGCATGATCTTCGGTCTGCTCGACGAGCTCGCCCTCGCATGGGTGCTCGCTCGTGCACCGTCGATCGGCGGCTCATCACCTGGAACGCGGCCGAAGAAGTTCGATATCGTCCGGGCCGCCGACTGGATTCTTTCGTTGGTCGAGACCGGAATGCTGAAGAAGAAGGAGCTCGTATGAAGATCCTGGTACCTGTAAAGCGCGTCCCCGACCCGACGCAAAAAGCAAAGATCAAGGACGGCCACATCGATCTGACCGGTGCGTCCTGGATCGTCAACACGTTCGACGAGTACGCGG
>JBDUAS010000048.1:0-36602 GCA_040004535.1 Deltaproteobacteria bacterium | reverse complement strand
CCGAGCATCATGTCCTTGTGGACGCGGACGTCCTCGAAGTGGACCTGGGCGGTCTCCGACGCGCGGATGCCGAGCTTGGTCTCCTTCTTTCCAGGCACGAGCCCCGGCGCGCTGCGCGCGACGATGAAGCCGCGCACGCCGGCGCGGCCGGCCGACGCGTCGGTCTGCGCCCACACGACGTAGACGTTCGCGGACTGCCCGTTCGTGATCCACTGCTTCGAGCCGCGGATCACGTAGTGATCGCCGTCCTTGGTCGCGGTGGTCTTGAGGCCCGAGATATCCGAGCCGGTGCCGGGCTCCGACAGCGCCATCGCGGCGACATGGATGTGGCCCTTCTCGTCCTCGCCGGTAAGCAGGCGCTTGAACTCGGCCTTTTGCTCCTCGGTCCCCATCCGTGACACCGGCGACGCGGCGAGGCCGGAGCCGCCGATCGCGAGGCAGATACCGGCGCAACCCCACGCGAGCTCTTCGGAGCCGGCGACCGCGAGCCGCGCTTGCGACTTGGGCTTCTTCGGATCGGGATCCTCGTCGACGCCGGTCAGCTTCTTGCGGCCGTCGACGACGGCGGTCTGCGACAAGCCGAGCGCGCCGGCGGACTTCATCAGTCCCCACGGCATCGACTCTTGTTGATCGTGCTTGATCGCGATCGGCCGGATCTGCGTCTTCGCGAACGCGTTCAGCATCTGGCGAACGCCCTGGAACAAGGGGTTGTTGTGGAACAGGTCCATGACTAGGCCACCTTCTGGGCGAGGACGCGGCCGAACCGTTCGTCGCCGTGGAGCGCCTCGAAGGCACGCGCGTCGCGCATGAGCTTCTCGACGGGATAATCGTTGACGAACCCGTAGCCGCCGAAGATCTGGACGGCATCGATCGTCGCGCGCGTCACGCAGTCGCCGGCGATCACGCGTGCGCGGCTCGCGGTATCGACCGCCGCGGGGAGTTGCTTGTCGAGCTGCCAGCCGGCGAACAGCGCGAGCAAGCGCGCGGCGGCCGCGGTGGTCATCGCGTCGTCGCGCAACCGGATCAGCGACTCGAACATGCCGATGGGCTGGCCGAACTGGACGCGTTCCTTCGCGTAGCGTTCGGCGTGCTCCATCGCGGCGACCGAGACGCCGACCGCACGCGCGGCGAGTGACGCCCGCGCCCATGCGAGCACCAGATCGACCTTCGCAGGATCGCGCGCGAGCACGAAGTCGGCGGGCACGCGAAGCCCTTCGAGCTGTGCGGTCGCCCAGCGCGCGGCGCGCCAGCCCGAAGGCGTGATCGGCGTGACGCGCATGGCGTCGGTCGCGACGAGCGCGAGCACGCCGCCGGTCGCGACGAGCACGTACGACGCGGTGGCGAGCACCGGTGCAGGGCCGAGCTTGCCGCTGATCCGCAGATCGTCGCCTTCGCCGGTGACCGCGAGCGTGCCGCGCGAGTCGTGGACGAACGTCGCGAGCTTGCCGGCGGCGAGCGCCGCGAACAGCGCTGACTTCGCAGCCGCGCTGCCCCACGCTCCGACCGCGAGCGCGGGCTCGACGTTCGCTTCGAGCACCGCAGCGAACGCCGCGCAGCCGCGGCCGAGCTCGTAGCCGCGCAACGCGCGAGTCGCGTGCGAGTACGGGCCTTCGAGCAGGCCACCGGCGTCGGCCGGTACCGCATCGAGGAAGAACCCGAGGTCGCCTGCGACCTGCGCGAGCTTGTCGGGAGGCGCGCCGGCGCGGTCGGCATCCGCGGCCCACGCGCGCAGATCGCGATCGGCGAAGCGCCGCACGGTATCGACGATCAGCTGCTGGTCGTCATCGAGTGCGAAGTCCATATCCCGAGGTGTAGCGCGTCCCGGGAAAACAGTCAGCAGAGACTGTTATCTGTTACATTCGGCCCCGGCCGGCTCGCCGAGCGTGGTGAGCAAGCTGTTGCGATCGAACGGTTTCGCGAGGAACTGCGACGCCGGAATCGGCATGCCCGGGTTGTAGCCGGACATGAACACGACGCGAACGTCGGTATAGAGCCCGGCCATCTCTCGCGCGAGCTCGCGGCCCGACATCCCGGGCATCACCATATCGGTGAGGAGGATGTCGAAGCGCGACGTGCGCGCGAGCTCGAGTGCCTCCGGACCGGAGGCCGCCGCGATCACCTGGTAACCGCCGGCGCGCAACATGCGCTCGGTCAACCGGCGCACGGCATCGTCGTCATCGACGAGCAAGACGGTGCCACGGGTCGCCCGCATGATCTCGCCGGTCATGGCTTCGCTCGCGAGCGTGGTCTTGGGCAGCGCGATATGAAACGTCGTGCCGCAGCCGGGCTCGGAGGCGACGGCGATCTTGCCGCCGGCGTGCTCGACGATGCCGTGCACCGTCGCGAGACCGAGGCCGGTGCCCTTACCGATCTCCTTGGTCGTGAAGTACGGCTCGAAGATCCGCGCGACGACCTCGCTCGGCATGCCGCTTCCGGTATCGCTGACATCGATCGCGACGCTCTTTGCATCGGCGATGACGCGGATCGTGAGCCGTCCGCGGCCTTGCATCGCGTCCCGCGCGTTGACCGCGAGGTTCATGATGATCTGCTCGAGCTGGGTCGGATCGATCAGCACGCGCTGCGGTTCGGCCGGAACTGCGAGGTCGAGAGCGACATCGGCTCCGATCGCGCGCGAGACGAGCTTGTCCATGCCGCGGATCGCGGCCGCGATGTCGATCACCTTCGGCTTGACGACTTCGCGCCGGCTGAACGCGAGCAGCTGCTTCACGAGATCTGCGGCGCTGCGCGCGGATTGCGAGATCACGCCGATCTCTTCGGCGGTCTCGGGATAGTTCTCCTCGATCGCCGTGGCGAAGTTGAGGATCACGAACAAGAGGTTGTTGAAGTCGTGGGCGACGCCACCGGCCAGCTGGCCGATCGAGGCGAGCCGGTCCTGGTGGGCAGCCTTCGCTTGCTGCGCGCGCTCGGCGGTGACGTCGTTCAACACGATCACCGTCTCGCCGCCATCGGCGGTCGTACGCGCATCGACGACGAACGTCGCCTCGGGCGTGCCGACGGTCGTCTGGACGCGGACGTTGCCGGCGGTCAGACGCTCGCACGGAATCCCAGCGATCTGCGAGATCACCGATTGCTCGTGGATCTCGCCGACCGTGGCGGCGCGCTGGACGATCCATTCGTTCGCGAGCACGCAGCGGTGGCTATCGTCGAGTACGACGACACCGACCGGCAGGCTGGCGACGACGCGCTCGAGCCGGCGCCAGTCGTCGGTGCGGCGCGCTTGCATCTGCTCGACGAGCATCGCGTTGCGGATCGCGAGCGAGGCTTGACTGGCGATCGCGCCGAGCAGCTCGAGGTCGCGTTGCGCGAACACGTTGTCCATCGCGTTCGATTCGAGCTGGACGACGCCGAGCCACTCGGTGTCCATGTACAGCGGCACGGCGATCAGCGTGCGCACGCCACGCGCGCTCAGGCTCTCGGATCGGTTCAGCGCGACGCTGTCGTCGATCAGGGTGCGCAAAGACGGCGCGCGGGTCGCCATCATTTCGCTGAGCACGCTGGTCGACAGACTGTTCGCGATCGGGTCGCCGGTGCGCGTGCGGGCGATCGTCGTCGCCGGCGTCTTCGAGCCCGGGACGTAGACCGCGATCGTGCCGCGTTCGGCGCGCAGCAGCTGGAAGCAAGTCTGGAGCACGCGCGCGAGCAACTTGTCGAGATCGTGCTCGACGCCGATCGCACGGGTGAGCTCGACGATCGCGCGGAGCCTGCGTAGCTCTTCGGCGTCGTTGCTCGGCGTGACCGGCTTCGCGGCCTCGATCTCGAACTGCAGCCGGACCGGACCGATCAACAGCTGGTCGCCATCGGCGAGTGGCGCTTCGCTGATCTTTTTCGAGCCGACGAACGTGCCGCGCCGGCTGCCCAGGTCGCGCACGACGTACGTGCCATCGGGTTGGCGCACGACCTCGGCATGGCGGCTCGCGACCATCGGGTCGTCGAGCTGGACGTCGCTCTCCGATGCGCGGCCGATCGAGACATGGTCGCCGACAGGATGCCGGCGCTTCGAATCGAGTTGGACCAGGGATGCCGCCGCCACTACAAAGAGTGAATCGGCCGTGATGCTGCGGCGTTCAGCGGGTTAGTGATGCACACACGCGCATACCGGCCGACGCATCGCGCAGCGACCTGCTGGCCTCGTTGCGGTTCGCCAATCCGGCGGTCTTGCGGTCGTGGAAGTAGCTGCCCCCGAGAATCACGTAGGTGCCGGTGCGCTCGCCGCGCGTCCACTCGAACGCGTTGCCAGCCATATCCGCCGCGCCGTACGGGCTGTTAGAGACGGGATGAGAGCCGACCTCGTCGGGACCCATGTGATCGCGGCCGTACGTGATGTCGACGTTCGCGTCGTCGAGCCCGAGCGCGGTGCCCATCGGGGTATCGCGGCCATCGGCGCCACGCGCGGCGCGATTCCACTCGAGCTCGGTGCACAACCGCGCGTGCGGTAAGGCGCCGGAGCGATCGAGCCACGCGGTGTAGGCCTCCGCTTCGTCGGCGGTGATCCCGAGGGCCGGGAAGTTGCGCCAGTCCTGGTCGACGCGGCGATCGCGACCTTGATAGTGAAGCGGCTGGCCCCAATCGGCCGAGTATTTCTGGCCGATCGGCTGCAGAGTCAACCGCCAGCCTGCCGGCGTGGGCATGAGCGTGATGCCGCCGGCTGCACCGCTGAGCGGGATGTTCGGAACGAGCGCGGAGCGTTGCGCTTGCGGTTGCGCGTCGACGTACGCGAGCCAGTCGCCGAGCGTGACCTCGTGACGCGCGATCAAGAACGCCGCCGTGTGGCGCGAGTGGAGCGGCACGTTCGACAGGAAGTTCCGGCGGGTCTCGTCGTCGGCCGCGCTACCGTAGAGCGACACGCCGTCGGCGATGTAGATCATGCCCGCGGGCACCGGCGCGGGGGCAGTGAGCGACAGCGACGTCCGCCCGCGATGCGCGATCAACACGGGCTCGTGGATCGGTGCGCGGTCGGGTGCCGTGACGTCGACGACATGGAGGCCCGCCGGCAGCGAGAGCTCGATCCGATCGCTACCGGCCGCGCGACCGTCGACCGACACGTTTCCGGCGGCGTGGATCTCGAGCGTCCCCGGCGCGTTCAGGAAGGCGCGCCGCGAGCCGTCGGGGTCGTAGGCTTCGACGCGGTCGAGCGACTCGTCGCGGAGCTCGTTGTCGTGAGCGACCTCGGCGAGCTCGGCGCGAGCGACGAGGATGTCGCCGATCATCTCGCGCGCATCGGTGCGCGTCGGATCCTTCGCGAGTGCGGCCTCGGCCTTGCGCGCCGCGGCGCGATACGCCCGGGCGGCCGCCGCGCGGCGCTCCGCCGTGCGATCCCACAAGGCCTCGCCGCCGGCATTGTCGAGGTGATCGAAGCGCTCGAATGCGGAGGTCGCGAGCTTTTTCTGGTCGGCGTCGGCGGTCCGGGCGACTTCGAGGTCGCCACCTGCGGAGGCGAGCTCGCGATCGACTTCGCCGGCGAGACGGCGCGCGGCGAGGTAGCGCTGGATCCCGAATGCGCCGCCCGCGATAGCGATCGCCGCGATCACGCTGCCGCGCAACATCCACTTGCGCATGCGGCTCGCGCGGACCGATCCGGCGATGAACTCGCGCTCGGCGGGCGTCAGGTTCGTCGAATCGAGTGCGAGCGCCTCGACGAGTCGCGGACCGCGATAGGTGGCATCGCTGCGCCGGCCGATGCGCTGCCATTCGAGCGTCGCCTCGGCAAGGCGTTCGCGGCTGGCGCGATCTTTCGAATCGGTGTCGAGCCATTCGCGCAGCGTGCCCCAGCCGCGGACCAGGACTTCGTGCGCGATTTCATACACCGGTCCGCCGTCGCCGTCGTGAACGACGAGGAGGCGGCCCTTGACGAGTGCGGCGAGCGCGGTCTTGCTGCCCTCGCTGACCGACAGCTCCGCTTCCGTGCGCCGCACGCGCGTACCGACGGAGGTCACGAGCCGGAGCAAGACGCGGCGTGCGTGCGCACGTTCGGCGAGCTGCATCTCGCCGACCACACTGTCGGCATGGCGCGCGAGTGCGCCGGCGACGCCGCCCATCGAATCGAGGACCGCTCGGGTGATCACGCCGCGCTCGCGGTCGCGCGCTTCCCACAAAGCGGCGAGGGCGAATGACAACAGTGGCAGCCCGCCGCTGCCGGCCTCGGTCGTCGCGGCGACGAGCTCGTCGATCATCGCGTCCGATTCGAACGTGACCTCGGTCGCGGCGGCGGGGCCGACGATGACATCGCGGATCCGCTCGGGGGGCAGCGGCTGCACGAAGTACAACACGTGAGAGAGCTCGCGCCCGAAGGCCGGCATCGAGATCAGCTTCGACAGGAAGTCCGCGCGGGCGGTCGTGATCACCCGAACGCCCGCCGCGCCTTCGCTCAACCGCGCGAGCGCGGCGTCGAACGCGGCGACCTCGGCTGGATCACCGACGGTGACGAGCTCCTCCATCTGATCGATGAACAGCACGAGCCCGCCGGTACCGGCGCGGTGATGGAGCTCGCGTGCGAGCAGGCCCGGATCCTCGCCGATCTTTGCCTCGAGCCCGGGTGCGCCGAGGGCAGCTGCGAGCGCGGTCAGCGGCCGGCGTCCCGGGATCACGGTGATCGCGCGCCAGCTCCGGCCGTCGCCGAGCCCGCCGTCGACGATCGCGGGGACGACACCCGCGCGACACAGCGATGACTTGCCGACGCCGGAGTCGCCCGCGACGACCACGACCGACTGCGTGCGCAATCGGTCGACGAGCTCGCCGACCTCGAGGCCGCGACCGAAGAACACGCCGCGATGCTCGGCCTCGAACGCGCGCAGGCCGCGATACGGGTTGTGATCGAGGCGCGCGGCCTGGTGGCGGCTCGCGTCGATCTGTTCGAGCGCTTCGCGCAGCTCCTCGCCGCTCGCGAATCGCTCGGCCGGATCGCGCGCCAGGCAGCGTGCAACGAGCGCGGCGACGCGCGGCTCGGCGGTCAGCGCGGGCGCATCTTGCTCTCGCACCGTACGCGCGAGGTCGGCCGGCGGGACCGCGCCGAACGGCGGCGACCCGGCGACCAGCTCGTAGATCACCGCGCCGAGCGAGTACACGTCGGACCGCCGGGTCGGCGCGCTTCCGTCCCAGACCTCGGGCGCCATGTAGTCGGGCGTGCCGACGCCCGCACCGGCTTGCTCGTCGCTGCCCTGGATTCGCGCGAGCCCGAAGTCGACGAGCTTCGCGACGCCGTCTTCGGTCAGCATGATGTTCGCGGGCTTGATGTCGCAGTGGACGACGCCGTTGCGGTGCGCGGCCGCGAGCCCGCGCGAGAGATCGATCGCGATCGGCAACACGCGCGCCCACGGCAGCGGGCGCTCGACGGCCGCGAGCGACGAGCCACGGACCAGCTCGCTGACGATGTATGGCTGATCTCCGAGCTCGCCGACCCGATAGATCGCGACGACGTTCGGATGCTGGATCCGGGCGATCGCGCGCGCCTCCATGAGGAAGCGCTGGCGCGCGGCCGGATCCGGATCGGCGCCCGTGAACTTGATCGCGATCGGCCGGGCGAGGACCGCATCCTCGGCGAGGTACACCTGGCCCATCGCGCCTTGGCCGAGCTCGCGGACGATCACGTAATCGTCGAACTCTGCTGGTGGCTCGAACCTGGACCTCATACCCCGTGATCAGGGTATCGGACATTATGAGTGCGCCGACACCCAGGGCGCCCCGATCGATACCCGAAGCAATGCGCCATGCAGCCGAGTCAGGAAGCATGAAGTACTGCCTCGCGCTGATCGCGCTTGCGGGTTGTCTCGAGACGGGTGAGCCGGTGACCAGCACCGCGGCCGATGACCTCAGCTCCGAAAACGGCTTGTCTCTCAACGGGCTGTCTCTTAACGGCCTGTCTCTCAACGGGCTGTCGCTCAACGGCACGAGCCTCAACGGGCTCTCGCTGAACGGGCTCGACCTCGGACTCGCGACCACCACGTTCGCGACCTGGTTCCATGCCGATCCGACCAACAGCGCGGCACAGGTCGCCTACATCGTGAAGTGTGCGAAGCCGACGGGGCAGAACCTGACCTGGAAAGATCCGGCGACGGGCACGACCTACACGTGGCCCGGCGAGCTCGGTCTTGCTCCGCTGTGGACGAACCGCGCGATGACGACGGCCGAGCAGCAGGTGATGAGCGCCTGCATGGTCGCGCACGCGAACAAGTACGGCGTCCACGTTCCGATCGCAGTCGAGGGCCGCACCGCCGCTGGCACCGTGATCGCGCGCGCCGCAAACGAGCTGACGACGTACTCGGTGCGCGAAGCCGCCTTCTTCGGCAACACGGCGACGGGCGAGGGCGCGTTCGTGTGTCTCGATCATACGGCATGGCTCCCCCAGTACAGCTCGCCGCGCGCGTGTGCATTAGACATGGCTCAAGTCGGAGAGACGAGCCCGGTATGCCCGCCGATCGTGTTCGCCGGCGCGTGCTCGTCGATCTGCACGGCTGACGCGACGAAGACCTATTACACGGCGTGCAAGTGGAACAACAAGACGTACCTGCCGCTGGTCACCCGGCTGCAGCTATCGAGTTTCTATTCGTGCGGCGACGGCGTCTGTCAGATCAGCGAGCACTGTGGAACCGGTACGATAGCTTCCAGCTGCAAAGCCGACTGTGGCGTTTGTCCGTGATGAGAAATGCACTATGAGAAAAAGAGGACTGTCTAAGTAGCCCTCAGTTTCAATACGATGCGCTCATCCTAGGAGGACTCTAGATGATGAAGTTTGCATCGTACGTGTTTGCAGCGAGCTTGTTCGTTACGGCATGCGTGAGCGACGAGGACATCGATCCCGCCACCAGCTCTCAATCGCAGTCGGTCGGTAGCGAGACCCGGCCGAAGCACGAGCACGGCGTCAAAGGCGAGGCAAAGGGCGAGGCTGGCAAGGGTGGCCACACGACGGGCATCTCGTATCACGGTGGCCCCGTGATGACCGGCACTCCGTCGATCCACTACATCTGGTACGGCAACTGGTCGGGCAACACCGCGACGACGATCCTCACCGATCTCGCGAACAGCCTCGGCGGCAGCTCGTACGAGCAGATCAACGCGACCTACTACAACGGCTCCAACACACACGTCTCGGGCAACATCACGTTTGCCGGCTCGACGAACGACAACTACTCGCACGGCACGTCGCTCAGCGACGCGCAGATCGAGCAGATCGTTGCCGCTACGAATCCGACCGACACGAACGCGCTCTACATGGTGCTGACGTCGGCGGACGTCACCGCGTCGTCGGGCTTCTGCACGCAGTACTGCGGCTGGCACACCGACGCGTCGATCAACGGTCGCGACATCAAGTACGCGTTCGTCGGCAACCCGGACCGCTGCCCGACGTCGTGCGAACAACAGACGGCCTCCTCGCCGAACGGCAACCCGGGCGCCGACGGGATGGCGTCGATCATCGCGCACGAGTCGGAGGAAGCGATCAGCGATCCCGACCTCAACGCCTGGTATGACCGCCAGGGTGCGGAGAACGCCGACAAGTGCGCCTGGACGTTTGGCAACGAGCAGACCGCGAGCAACGGCTCGAAGTACAACCTGACGCTCGGCAGCCGCAACTATCTCATCCAGCGCAACTGGAACGCGTCGACGCAGGGCTGTCAGCGCGTGCTCGGCTCGACGAACTAGACCCTCGAGCCGTTCGCCTCTCGAATCGGGAGGTGAACAGTGGGAGACGTCACGGCAAAAATCTGCGTGGTGACGTTTTCTGCGACGTCTTGGTGCGCCTCACCCACTAGCGCATCATGCAAGCTTTTATCCTGGCCGGGGGGCTGGGGCTGATCTTTGGCGCGTGCACGAGCGACTCGGTCGATTCGAACGAGCAAGCCCGTCGCGCCTACCTTGGACTCGACCACTCGGTCGAGAAGTCTCTGAACCTCGGGTTCGCCGGCTTCAACGCCGCGACGAGCGCGAACATCCCCGATCAGATGACGGCCGGCGATGCGACCGGCATGTTGATGATCGGTGGGCAGGTCGATCAAGGTACCTCGCCGAACAAGCAGATGCGGCTCGCGGTCACGATGACCGCGTACTCCGACGGTCCGTTCGAGGTCGATTCCAACCACGACAAAGACGACGTCACGTATGCAACTGACACGGCGGCGCTCCCCGCGCTCGACCTCTCGCTCAAGAACATTCCGACCGGCACGCTCACCGGGACGTTGATGGGCACGTACCACCTGACCGGCGACATCGCGGGCGACGTGGTGCTCGCGCTGACGATCACCGGCACCATGGCGGACGGCGGCGGTGGCACGGTCACGCGTGCGCCGGGCTCGACGACCATCACCGGCACCGCGACGCAAGGCAGCGGCGTCTACCAAGTCAACGTCACGTTGTAGCCAAGGGGTGCTTATGAAGAGCCGACTCGCGATCCTTTGCGTCCTCGCCGCATGCGGCGGTCATCACGGCGACGGCACCGGCGACGATGCCGGCACTGGCGGCGACGGCTCGATGATGTTCATCGACGCACCCCCCTTTAATGGAATGTGTACGCCCGGCGGCCCGCAGTGCTCGAACTGCATAGACGACGACGGCGACGGCCTCATCGACGGCTTCGATCCGCAGTGCACCGGCCCGTTCGACAACGACGAAGGCTCGTTCGCGACCGGAATCCCCGGCGATAACAAGGATCCCGTCCAACAGGACTGCTTCTTCGACGGCAACAGTGGCGGTGGCGACGACGGGTGCAACCAGCACGTGTGCTGTCTCCTCGGCGCGACGACGAAGGCAGAGTGTCAGGCCGATCTCGTCGGGATCGTCAACAACCCCACCGTCGAGGGCAACAAGTATGACGTCACCAAGTGCTTCGCGCCGCTCGGCACCGCGGTGATGCCGGCGAAGTGCGTGATGACGTGCGGCGCGATCACGCCGCCTGGCTGCGACTGCTTCGGCTGTTGCACCGTGTGCGAGCCCGGCACGACGACGTGCTTCGACATCGCGCTCAACCCGATCGTGTCGCCGAACTGTACGCAAGACAACCTCGCGGATCCGAACGCGTGCAAGCGCTGCGTGAAGACCACCACCTGTGGCGGCGGCGATTGTGGTGGCACCACGTGCGTGCTGTGCGCGGGCGAGAACACGAATGACCTGCCGCCGGATTGCGGCGGCACGATCACGTGTCCGGCGAACGAGCCGACTTGCCCGACCGGTAGCGGCTGCCCGGACCAGACGTACTGCGATCAAGGCTGCTGCATCGGCGTGATCCAGTAGTATCCTCGTCGCTGGAGGGGCATGCGCACGGTCGTGTCGTTGTGGGTACTGGCTGCGTGTGGCCGCTACGGGTTCAGCCCCGCTGCGGACGGCAGCGTCACGACGATCATGAAGCCCGATGGTGCAGCGCCGTCTGACGGCGGCATCATGATCGACGCGGCGCTCGGGGCCGGCAGCTACGTGCTCACCGACACGACCGCACCGTACGTGCTGCTGAGTGGCGCGGTCGTGCCAGGCTTCGTGGTGCTCGCGGACGACGAGAACTACGAGATGGCGCTGCCGTTCACGTTCCAGTTCTATGGCATCGCCTACACGTCGGTGACGATCAGCATGAACGGGTACCTGACGTTCGATCCGCCGGTCACGGGCGCCGAGACGCAGGTCAACGACTGCGGGCTGAACGCGACGCCACCGGGCGCGACGATCGCGCTGTTCTGGGATGATCTGTACGCGAACAACACGGCGCCCTCGACCGGAGCGCTGTCGTATCTCGTCGACGGGACGGCGCCAGATCGCAGGCTGACGGTCGAGTGGCGCGACATGGATGCCTACTATCCGGCGGGCAACAACTCGTTCACGCAGGGCGTGCGCGTCACCCAAGAGGTCGTGCTCCACGAGACCGGCACGATCGAGATGCACTACGGCCCGAGAACACCGCCGGTGTCGCCGAACAAGGACTGTGGTCAAGATCGTCATCGTGGCTGCTCGGCGACGATCGGGCTCGAGGCATCCGGCAGCCAGCTGTTCGACAACATCCAGTGCGGAACTTCGGCAGGGCCGGGCCCCGGTTACACGCCGATCGACGAGGGCCGGCTGTTCGAGCTCGTGCCGAATTAATGACGGAGCCCGCAGTCTACTTCGCGAGCAGTGACATGAGCTCCTTGAACTTCACCGGCTTCACCATGATGTAGGGGCCGCGCTTGCGGACCGCTGATCGGTGTCCGGTACCGGTGGGGCGTGAGTGCACGTCTAGTCGTAACGCAGGCCCTCGACCGGGGTCAGGGCTGCGGCGTTACGCGATGGCGGAAGCGTAGCGATCAAGCTGATCACGAGCGTGATCCCGGCGACGAGCACGACCTCGAACGACTGCACGTCGATCGGCAGCCGATCGATCAAGTAGACCTTTGGATCGAGGTGATAGCCATACGCGCTGGTCGCGTAACAGGTTGCGAGGCCAATGCCGACGCCGAGCAATGTGCCGACGCCGCCGATCGCGAGGCCGAGCACCAGGAACACCCGGGCGACGCTCGATGACGTCGAGCCCATCGACTTCAGGATCGCGATCTCGCGCGTCTTGTCGGTCACCATCATCGTCAGTGCGGAGACCATGTTGACCGTCGCGACGATGATGATCAGCGTCAGGATGATCACGAGCGCGAGCTTCTGGAACGTCAGCGCGGCGAACAGATTCTCGTTGAGGTGATGCCAGTCCTGGACGTCGTACTCGTCGCCGAGGGCGTGTTGGAGGTGCTTGCCGATCGCCTCGGCGCGGGTGACGTCCTTGACCTTCATCTCGACGCCCATCACCTGATCGCCGCGGCCGATCAGCGCCTGAATGTCGGCGAGCGCGGCATACATCAAGTGGCTGTCGTACTCGTCGAAGCCGCTGTAGAAGATGCCGGTGACGCGGAAGTGCATCGTACGCGCGGTCATCCCGACGACGACGGTGACGTCATCACCGAGGTTCGCTTCGAGCGTGAGCGCGAGCTGCTTGCCCAGGATCACGGGCGGCAGCTCGCGTTCCTTGCGGGGCGCGCCGAGCGAACCGATCGAGCCCTCTTCCATGTGCTTGTCGAGATCGAGCACGCCCTTCACGAGCACCGGATCGACGCCCTTGATCCCGACACCGGCGACCTTGCCCTTGCCGCGCGTCGCGAGCATCTCGGCGAAGATGAACGGCTGGACCGCGAGCACGTCCGGGTCGATATGCCGCGCGGTCTCCATGACATCCCGGTACTCGGCGAATCCCGGCGTCACCTTCATCACGATCACGTGCGCGTTGACGCCGAGCACCTTGTCGCGAAACTGCCGCTGGAACCCGGTCGTCACCGCGAGCACGATCGTGAGCGCCGAGACACCCAGCACCACGCCGAGCACCGACACGCTCATGAACACCGAGAACACGGCGAGCAGCGTGCACACCGCCGCGGCGATCATGCCGAGCACGAGCATCAGCACGCCGATCGGGCTGGCACCGTGCGAGGTCAGCATCACGAACAGCCCCGTGATCGCGACGAGCGCCGCCACGATCGCCGCGTTGCGCATCGCGCGGTCGTGCTGGCCGCTATAGAGGTAGCGCCAGCCGACCCGGAGCTCGTACTTCACGAGCTACCGACACCTGTAACGTCCTCAGGTTGCATGCGGCAGCGCCGGCCGTGGCACGAGCTTCTTCGCCGCCTTCCACAACTGCTTGTTGATGAACTCCGGTGCGAGGCGGCGCATGAACGCGAGCGCGTTCGCCTGGCCCGGTCGGATCTCGAGCACTCCGGCCTTCAGCGCCTTGAACGTGAGCTTCACCAGCGCGTCCGGATCGATCAGCGTGACGCCTCCGGCCTCGGCGAGCGCGACCGTCATGTCCGTCTTGACCGCGGGAGGCATGATCTCGATCACCTCGACGCCGACGTCCGCGAGCTGGAACCGGAGCGACTGGGTGTACGAGTGGATCGCCGCCTTGGTCGCGCAGTAGATCGGCGTGCACGGCAACGGTACGAACGCGAGCGCCGACGACACGTTGATCACGGTGCCCTTGTTCGCGGTGAGGATGGCGATGAACGCCGCGGTCGTGCGGATCACGCCGCCCACGTTCACGTTCATCTCGGTCGTGAGCTCGGCGAGATCCGGCGTCGGCGTCGCGAGGTTCTTGTACAACATGATCCCCGCGTTGTTGACCAGCACGTCGAGACGCGGGAACTCCGCCTTGACCCGTACCGCGAGTGCTGCGATCTGCGCCGGGTCCGCAACGTCACTCTGGAGCGTGTGCAGCTGCGGGTGCTTTTCCTTCACCTCGTCGAGCACGGTCTGGCGACGGCCGGTGACGATGACTTCGTTGCCGAGCTCGGCGAAGTGCAGTGCGAACGCGAGACCGATGCCGGCGGATCCGCCGGTGACGAGAATGGTGCGGCCGGTGAGCTTCATGCGTGGTTCTCCTTATTTCCTAGCGAACGTTACAAAACTAGCGTAGATCTGTATCGACCGCTATAAATGAACGCATGACAGGCCGCCCCCGCGCTTTCGACCGCGAAGCCGCGCTCGAGCGAGCGATGCTGGCGTTCTGGAAGCATGGTTACGAGGCCACGTCGGTCGCGATGCTCACCGAGGCGATGGGCATCAACGCCCCGAGCATGTACGGCGCCTACGGCGACAAGCGGGCTCTGTTCGGCGAGGCGCTCGAGCGCTACATGATCACGTACGGCGCGTTCATGATCTCGACGGTCCGCGACGAGCCGGACCCGCGCACCGCGATCACGCGCCTCCTGCTCCAGGCCGCGGCGATGTTCACGAGCTCCGAGCATCCGCCGGGATGTTTGATGATCTCGGCGGCAACGAACTGCTCGCCGCAATCGCTCGAGGTCGAGAGCCGCCTTCGCGGCCTTCGCGCATACGCGATCGCAGCGATGGAGGACAAGATCCTGCGTGGCCGACGCGGTGCCGCGGCTCGCGCCGAGTCACACACGCTCGCCCTGTTCTTCGAGGGCACGCTGCAAGGAATGTCCGCGCTCGCGCGGGACGGTGCGAGCAAGGACGAGCTCGAGTCGGTCGCGCGCACTGCGCTTCGAGCGTGGCCCGAGTAACCGTGAACAGGCGGCTCAGGCGAAGCCGACGGTCTTGACCGCGTGTTGCCGCGCCCACGGACCTAGCGCCGCCTTGAGGTCGCCACCGAGGCCGTGCGGCAAGCCGAACCGCTGACCGTTCGCGCGGATCAGGCGCATCCAGATCGTCTGCTTGATCATCTGGATCTGTGGCGCGTCCATGACGACGCTGCCGGGCATCTGGGTCGCCCACTGGTGGAGCGTCGCTTCGTCGAAGACCTGCGGTGCGGCGCTTGCGCTGGAGGTCGCGAGCCCTGCGAGCGCGCCACCGACGGCACCGCCGACCGCGGCACCGGCGACGGCCAGCCACGCGCCGCCTTGCTTCACGCACAGGAAGTAGAGCCGGCCCGGCGCGAGATACATGTGGCCGTGCATCCGCTTCATGCCGAGCTGCATCGACAGTGGATAGCCGCGGATCGCGCCGCCCGGTGCCGCTGCCAGCGCGCCACCGACCGAGTACGCTTGCCCGGCCCTCTCCGCCGCGCTGTGCGCGCGCAACGGCTCGACGAGCTTCACCATCGCGACGAAGCCGGCGATGCACGCGAGCAACGCGACGATCGAGCTCCAGCCAACGTGCAGCCCGGCGTGCGACTCGATGAAGATCCGGATCATGAAGATCGCGCCGACACCGAGGGTGAGGCCGAGCGCGGAATTCACCTTGCCGGGCTGGACCTCCTGCGCGCGGCCCTGCAGCACCATCGCCCCGGCGTGGACGAGAAAGCCGACCGCGAGGAGGCCAGCGAGGATGCCGAGCGTCGCGACCAGCATGATCGAGACCGGCACGTGGGGCGCGCTGAACCACGACACCCCGATGCAGTCGTGGGACATGCAGCGCTTCATACCCGAGAGACCGAGGCCGCCGTCATCCGCGGACACCCAGTTGCGCGTGAACAAGCCGACCAGGAGGAGTCCGGCGATCCCGAACAGGATCGCCGAGCGATGATTGGGTTGGAGGCCCGTCTTCGTTGTCATGGCGCGCCGTTCAGCAAGGCCAATGCCGCCCGTAAGTCGCCGACAGTGCAGGGCGCGCGCGGGCGTTGCACCCGGTGCACCAGCAGGTGCATGCAGCAATTGCTGTGCTGCGTCGGCTACTTGAAGCGGGTCGGGTCGAGCCCGTAGCGCTTGAGCCAGCGCTGGACTTGCTGGCGGACCTTGCCGAGCTCGGCGGCGACCTGGCTGACGTTGCCTCGGTGCTTCTGGAGCAGCGCGACCAGCTCGTCGTGGCGCGCATCGCGCTCGCGGACCGGCGGTGATTCGAACCGGGCGCTCGCGATCTCTTCCGGCAGGTGCTGGGCGAGGAGCTCGCCGCCACCGGCGAGTGCGACGGCGCGTTCGAGCGCGCGCACGAGCTCGCGGACATTGCGCGGCCAGCTGTACGCGAACAACGCGCGGGCGGTCGCGGCCGCGAGCTGCGCGGTCGGCGGCAGGATCTCGGAGAGCATCAGGCCGACGTCGACGCGGCGCTCGGCGAGCGCGGGCAGCTCGATCTCGAAGCCGGAGAGCCGCGCGACCAGATCGTCGCGGAACCGATCGTCCTCGACGAGCGCGTCGAGATCGCGGTGGGTCGCTGCGACGACGCGGAGCTCGACCGGCACCGCGACGGTGGTGCCGACCGCGCGGACCTCGTGCTCCTCGAGCACGCGCAACAGCGCGGCCTGCGCAGCCGCCGGCAGATCGCCGATCTCGTCGAGGAACAGCGTGCCGCCCGACGACGATGCGACCAAGCCTGACGAGTCCGCGATCGCGCCTGAAAAGGCCCCCTTCTTGTGACCGAACAGCTCGCTCTCCACGAGCCCCGCGGGCAAGGCGGCGCAGTTGACGGGGACGAACGCGCCCTTGCGCCGCGAGGTCGCGTGGACCATCGATGCGATCCGTTCCTTGCCCGTGCCGGTCGGTCCGCCGATCAACACGGGGAGATCCGACGCGGCGATCCGCGCGAGCTCGTGGAACGAGCGCGCGAGCTCCGGATCGAGCGTCGCGAGCGCACCGGTGCGTTGTACGGTCGGCTCGAGCGCGGCCTCGAGCATCGGCTCGCTCGTGCGCACCATGAAGAAGCTGCGCCCCGCTTCGATCACGTCGTGTGCGAGCACGACCGCGCGATCTTGCTTCGTCGCGTTGACGAGGATGCCGTTGCGCGAGCCGGCGTCGACCGCGACCCAGTGCGCGCGCTCGCGTTCGAACCGCAAGTGGACCGTCGACATCCACGGGTCGGGCACGCCGATCCGCATCGTCGTACCGGTGCGCGTGATCTCGCGCTCGGCGGCGCGGCCGATCTCCACGCGCTCGATCCCGACCAGCGACCACCGCGCACCGGGCAGTGGCTTGCCGGCGGTGACGACGAGGTAGAGATGATCGACGAGCATCGGCTCGTCGCTGGACTCGCTGAGCGGCAGGGTCTGGACGGTCACTTGGTCCACTCGGCGATCCGTGCCTGCACGTCGGCGCGTAGCGCGTTGCTGTCGGCCGAGGTGTCGCCGGTGGTCGCCGCAAACGCGGTCTTCATCAGCGCGAGCGCGTCGGCCTTGTGTCCTTGCGTGAACGCGATCTCTGCGAGCACGGCGTCGGGCTCGGCGACCCAATGCTGCGCCATGTGGAGGTCCGCCATCTCGGCGAGTGCGCGGTGCAAAGCGTCTTGCGCTTCGGCGAGCCGATCGACATCGGCGAGGCACGCACCTAGCTCGACGAGCTCGAGCGCGTGATGCTTGGGATCCGTGCCGCTGTGCTCGAGCAGCTGGAGCGCGCGCTCGGTATGCGGCAACGCTGCGGCGCAGTTGTCTCGTGCGCGCAACCGTTCGGCGAGGCTCTCCTCGATGATCGCGAAGTACGGATGGTTCGACTCGAGCACCCCCGTGAACGCGACCTTCGCACGCTCGAGGCTCGCGATCGCGGCGTCGTCGTGGTGCTCGCGCCCGGCGAGGTTTGCATCGACGAGCGCGAGCTTGCCGACGATCAGGCCGTGGTCGCCGTAGACCGCGGACAGGATCTGCTTCGCGCGCTCGAGGTGCGCGCGCGATTCGGCGAGCTGATCGAGGTGGTACTCGCTCACTGCGAGATCGCTGAGCGACTTCGCCACCTCCGGGTGATCGGGACCGAAGCTCGCTTCGTCGAGTGCGATGCAGCGGCGATAGATCTCGCGCGCGCCGGTGAAGTCTTCGGCGTCGAGCAGCACCGACGCGAGCTGACCGAGCGTCGTCGACAGCGCGATTCGCGCCTTCGGATCACGTGCGGCGCGCACCTCGGCCGTGGCGACGACCGGCCGCAACACGGCGATCGCCTCCTTCGTGCGGCCAGCGGCGTGGAGTGCATCGCCGCGGGTCACCGCGATCCCGATGTTCGGCGCCGTCGTGCCACGCGCTTCGATCGCTTCGGCAGCATCGAGCACTCCGAGGCTGTCATTCGGATGACCGAGCTCGATGATCGCCTTCGCTTCGTACAGCAGAGCCTCCACGAGGAGCCCGTCGTCGTTCGCCTTGCCCGCGGCTTGGGCGGCGCGCACGAAGTGGTCGTGCGCGGCTTGGAGCGCGCCGACCTCGAGCTCGACCTTGCCGCCGCTGATGAGTGCCGTGGCCAGATCGCGAGGGTTGCCCGTCGTCGCCGCGAGGACGAGTGCGGGCTCGACCTCCGCGCTCGCGAACGGTGCGCGACCCGAGCGAATCAGCGCGTCGATCTTCGTGACGCGATCGAGCACGATCGGGCTGACCGCTGCATCGCGCACCTCGGCGGCGCACGCATCGACGCTCGGTAGCGCAGCGGCCGTGCGCAGCGCGCCACCGGCGATCTCGGGATCGGGCGACGCCCACACCGCGAGCTGGGCGCGAAGCTCGTGGAGGTCGCGGTCTAGGCAGCCGAGTCGCGCAGTTCGCTGCGGTTCGCCGACGGAGCATGCCGCGCGGCGGCCGAGCTTCCAGCTCTGCGCCCAATCGTCGACGAGACCGAGCGAGCCACCGATCGCGGCGGACGCGCGCGGCGCCTGGGCGACGAACCGTGCGAGCTGACCCGCGCGTACCGCCGGGCTCCACACCCGATCGACAAGCGCGGCGCCGTCCGCACACGAGATATCTCCCGAGCGGGCAGTATCGAGCAGCGCGAACGCGGCGATCCCCGCGATCGCAGTGCCGCCGATCGCGATCGCGGCGGTGCGCCGGCGCAAGTGCAATGGTGCATCGAGCTCCGAGATCAGCTCGGCCATCGTCGCGAACCGCGCGTCTGGATCGATCTCGAGGGCGCGCGCGACCGCGGCGCGGATCCGGCGTGGCGGCGTCCCGATCGCGTGCTTCGGCCCGAGCGCTTCCTGCAGCGCGATCGCGAACGCGTACTGATCCGCGCGCGCATCGACGGGACCGCCGGAGCGTTGCTCGGGCGCCATGTACGCGAGCGTGCCCGCCGGCGACGAACCCTCGGCGAGCTGATCGTCACCGTGCGCGAGCCCGAAATCGCTAACGCGCGCACGACCGGTCGGATCGACGAGCACGTTCGTCGGCTTGAAGTCGCGGTGAACGAGGCCAGCGTGATGCGCAGCGAGGAGACCGCGCGCAGCAGCGACGAACGTCGCGACGATCTCGCGCCACGGGCGCGGCGCCGCGAGCCATCCCGCGAGCGTGGTGCCCGGCACGAGCTCCATCACGACGAACACCTGCGCGTCGATCGTTCCCACTTCGTGCACGGTCACGACGTTCGGATGGGTGAGCCGCGCCATCGCCTGTGCCTCGCGCAACAGGTTCGAGCGGACGCCTCCCTTCACGACCTTGATCGCGACCCGGCGATCGAGATCCGGATCGTGAGCTTCGAACACGACGCCCATGCCACCCGCACCGAGCTCGCGCACGACGCGGAAGTGCCCGATCGTGGTCCCCGGCGCGAACCGGACAGGCGCCTCCACGCGGTCACTCGGTTCGTGGTCGAGCGTGTGCACCGACCCGAGCTTACTATCGCGGGGCGCTACACGGCGCGCGTTCGTGGCATCTGGATCGAGAACGTGGTGCCCGCCGTCGTCGACGTGGCCTCGATCGTGCCGCCGTGGGCGCGGACCAGCTCGCGGACGATGTACAAGCCGAGACCGAGCCCGCCGGCCTGATGACCGCGCTCGGGGCCGCGCCGGTAAGGCTCGAACAGTGTCGCGAGCTCGTCGGTCGGAATCGGCATCTCGCGGATCTGATTCGTGATCGCGAGCATGACCGCCGCCGCTGTGGCCGACAGCTCGACCTTGATCGGCGCATCCGGGCGGCCGTACTGGATCGCGTTGGCCAGGAGGTTCGAGACCACCTGGGCGATCCGATCCGGATCCCACATGCCCTCGATCGACTCGGACGCGGCGAGCTCGACCTTGGACGCCGGGTAGGCGAGCGCGAGCTCTTCGATCACGCCGACCACGAGCGCCGTCAGATCGATCTCGCGGCGCACGACCGGGATGCCGCTGCCGAGTCGCGCGCGCGTGTGGTCGAGCAGCTGCTCGATCATCCGGCCCATGCGATTCGCGCTCCTGTCGAGCCGGCGGACGAGCTTGCCCGCCGATGAGTCCTCGGGCAGCGTGTCTTTCAGGATTTCGACGCCCGTGACCAGCGCGCTGAGCGGGTTGCGCAGGTCGTGACCGACCATCGCGAGCATCTGCTGCTGGAACTGCGAGATCCGCTCGCGCTCGACCTCGACCGCGCGTTGAGTGGTGACGTCGTCGATCGCGCTGACCGAACCGACGATCGTGCCGCGGCCGTCGCGCAACGGCACGCTCGAGATCGCGACGACGCGCGGGTACGCGCCGGGAGCGATCATCTGGAGCTCGGCTTGCGTCGCGTGATTCGCGTGGAGCGCGCGGCGCAGCGCCCACTCCGGCTCGGTGAGCACCTTGCCGTCGAGCGTCCACCACTCGGCGAGGTCGTAGATCTCGGAGAGCGTGGTCGCGCTGGCCATCCCGGGCAACAGGGTCGCCGCCGTGCTGTTGACGAGTGCGACGCTACCTTTGACATCGGTGACGACGATGCCGAGCGGCATGTGCGCGAGCACCGAGTCGAGCTGGGCGCGTGCGGTGCGCTCGGCGTCGAACCGCAGCGCGGTCATCACGGCGAGACCGGCGTAATCGATGCACGTCTCGATCGTCGCGAGATCCTCGGGCTCGAACGGCGGCGAGTTGCCGTCACGAGTCACCGTGACGACGCCTTCGATCGGCTCGCGGATCGGGAACGGCATGATCGCGAGGCTGCGTAACCCGAACTGGGCGATGTAAGACTGGTAGATCGGAGGGAGCGTCGCGCGCGCCTCTTCGTTCGAAGCGAACGTGTAGCGCACCGGATCGGCGAGCGCCGCGATCTTCGCCAACGCCGCGCCCGAGTCGTCGGCGCGGTGGCGATAGATCGTCTCGGCCGGGAACGTGCCGGGCAACAACATCACGGCGCAACCGTCACAGAGCGTCCGGCTGAGCGTCGTCGCGAAGTGATCGAGCACCGCGTCGATCCGCGTCGAGGTCTCGAGCAGCGCGTGACCGAGCTGGTTGACCGCCGAGAGCCGCGCCCGCTCGGTGGCAGCCGCGTCGGCGAGTTGTTTCACGCGGATCGCGGCATCGACACGCGCGCGCAGCTCCGCAGCCTCGAACGGGCGTGCCACGTAGTCATTCGCGCCGGCCGCGAGCCCGGCGACGACATCCGCAGTTTCGACTCGCGACGCGGTGACAAGGATGATCGGCAGCGCGCGCGTGCGCTCGTGAGAGCGCAGGAACCGGCAGACCTCGTCGCCTTGCATGCCTGGCATCACCCAGTCGAGCAGCAGCAGATCCGGAAGCTGCGCGCCATCGGCGATCCGTTCGACGACGACCGAGCCGTCGTCGAACAGCTCGATGTCGTAACTGTCGCCGAGCGTGCGTTGCGTGATCGCAGCCTCGGTCTGACTGTCGTCCGCGATCCAGATCCGCGGGCGGCGACGAGGCGGGTGATCATGCACGGCGGATCAGCTCCTCGGCGAGGCGGTCGAGCGGAACACTGGCCGCTCCCAGTCCAGCTTCCTGGACGACGCGCGGCATGCCGTACACTACACAACTACTCGCAGCCTCGGTGATCAGCGAGCCGTGCGCCGCGGCGATCGAGCGCGAGCCGATCAGGCCGTCATCGCCCATCCCCGTCATGACGACGCCGAGTGCGCGAGCCCCCGCGGCTTCCGCGCCGCTCTTGAATAGCTCGTCGACCGACGGCATGAACATCCCGTTCGGGCGGGTTCGCTGGCGCGCGCGGAGCGCACGGCCCTCGCGTTGGATCGTCAGGTGCTCGCCGGCGCGCGCCAGCACGGCCATCCCGGGCACGAGCTCGAGGCCTTCTGTGGATTCCACGACATGGAGCCCACTCAACTTATCGAGCCGCGCCGCCAACGCCTCCGTATAGCCCACGGGAATGTGGAGGACCATGGCGATCGGGGCTCGGAATGTTGCGGGCAGCGCCCCCATCAGGCGGGTCAAAGCCTGAGGCCCGCCGGTGGATGTGCCGATCAATACCAGGTCGACACTCGCGTGCGCGATCGCCGACATGGGCGGCGAGGTCGATGGCGCCGAGGTGGCATCGCGATAGCCCTCGGCCGCGGCGGTGACCTTTGCGATCAGCTCGTCGCCGATCTCGGTGAGCCGGTCACTCGCGAGTGCCGTCGGCTTCGTCACGAGATCGATCGCGCCGAGCGCGAGCGCTTCCGCACCGAGCTCGGTCTCGATCGACGACATGCTGACCACGATCACGCGCGGCCGAGCGCGGCCGGCGAGCGCGCGTAACACGCCGAGGCCATCGACCGTCGGCATCGTCAGATCGAGCGTGACGATATCGGGATCGTGCTGATCGATCTTTTCGAGCGCATCGGCGCCGTCACGCGCCGTAGCGACGACATCCAGGTTGCCGGCGCGCAACAGCCGCGCGAGGACCGTGCGGGCAAACGCGGAGTCGTCGACGACCAGGACGCGCGGCTTCACGTTGCACCTCGATAGAAGAAGTGATTGCCGCGCTCCTCGCACACGAGCGACGTGCCGAACCGGAGCAGCGACTCCGAGATGCCGACGGCGATCACGCCGTGAGGTTGCAGCGCACGTGCGAGCTTGTCCACGATCTTCACGACCAGCGCGTCGGAGAAGTAGATGAGGACGTTGCGGCACAGGATCACGTCGAACCGGCCGAGCGCCGCGACCGCGGCGTCGTCGAGGAGGTTCAACGTGCGGAACTGAACTGCCCGGTGGATCCACGGTGTGACGATCATCCCGGTGCCGACGCGATCGAGGTAACGCTGCGCGAGCTCGATGGGATGGTCCGCGCGCAGCGCGCGGCGCGCGTGGCGGCCTTCCTTGGCGCGGGTGATCGCCGCGGAGCTGAGGTCCGTGGCGTGGATCTCGACCTTCTCGAGCACGCCACGCTCGGCGAGCAGCATTGCGAGCGTGAGCGGTTCTTCGCCGGTCGCGCATGCGGCCGACCAGACGCGCGCGCGGCCGCGTTCGGCGATCGCCTGTGCGAGGTAGACGTCGACCAGCGTGCGGAGCGGCGCGAGCTCGCGGAAGAAGTAGGTCTCGTGGACGACGAGCGCCTCGGCGAGCTTCTGGAGCTCGCAACCGTCGGGGTCGTCGTAGCGGAGGCGGTAATAGAAGTCGAGCAACGAGTCGTAGCCGAGCTCGGCGGCGTGCGCGGCGAGCTTCGTACCGAACAGGTCGCGATCGATCGGGTCGTAGTGGAGGCCACAGGCCTGCTCCACGAGCGTCGCGAAGATCGCGAAGAGTTGCGGTGTGAGCTCGAGCGCCACGTTAGTCACTCACGACGAGTGCGGCAGAGATCCGCCGGACATCTGGATCGGGGTCTTCGGCTGCGAGGCGCGCGACGATCGCATTCGCGCCGGATGCACCCATCGCCGACAACGATGTCGCGACGGCCCGCCGCACCGCGGGTGAGCCGGCGCCGAGCGCGTCGAACAGTGCCGCGGTCGCGCGCGGGTCGGCCATCCGGGCGAGCGCGGCCGCGAGCACCGAGGCATCGTGATCACCAGCCTGCGCCAGGTGCTCCGCGAGCGCGTCGATCCGAGCCGGCGACGGCCGCGACAGGGCACGGTGAACCGGATGTTCGGGCTCGCTCGTGAACGCGAGCTCGACGAGCGTATCGACGGCAGCGCGATCGTCGCGTTCGGCGAGCAACGAAAGCGCGGCATCGCGGAGCGCCGGATCCGGATCGTGCGCGGCCGCGGAGAGCTCTTGATTCGCTTCGCCGGTGCTCTGCACCGCCAGCCCGCTCAGCGCGATCAAGCGGGTCGCGAGATCGTCGGCACGTGCGGCGGTCACGAGGATCGGCAGCGCCGCGGGTCGCGGGTGATGGCCGAGCCCGACGAGCGCGGCGCGGCGTTCGTCGGGATCCTGCGAGCGCACCGCCGAGGTCAACGCTTGCCAGGCGGCCGGCGTGCCGAGGCGAGCGAGTGCTTCGATCGCGGCGATCCGTACGAACGGCGCGGCATCCGCGAGACGCTCGAGCAGGATCGGCGTCGCCGCGTCATGGCCGAGCCGGCCGAGCCCTTGCGCTGCGAAGTACCGGACCCAGGCATCGTCGTCGCCGAGACCGGCGGCGAGCTGGTTCGCCGCATCATCCGCACCGCGTTGCGCGATCGCACGCATCACCGCGGCGCGCAGCCCCGGCACGCTGCTCCGGCCGAGCTCCGCGAGCATGGGATCGACCCGTGGATCCGCGATCGCGGCGAGTGCTGCGACCGCAAGCTCTGCGATCCGGCGATCCGGATCCGCCGTCGCTCCACGGACCGCGTCGAACGCCTCGTTGAAGCCGAGGTACGCGATGATCCGCAAGACCTGGCGCCGAACCGCTGGCGTCCCGGTCGCGAGCGCGGCGAGCGCGCGAGGTGCGGTCTCCGCGGTATGGAGCGACTGGATCGCACCGCTCGCGGCGAGCGCGACGCGCGGGTTCACGTCGGCTAGCGCGTCGAACAGATCCGGCACAGCTTCGGTGTCGCCGAGCCGTGCGAGCGCTTCGCACGCACGAGCACGTAGCTCGGCATCGCTGTCGTCGAGAAGCGCGCGCACGGCTGGCGCATCACGCAGCGACGTCACGAGTGGAAGGATCGATGCGAGCGTCGTCGCATCCGCGTCGCCGAGCTCCGCGAGCAGCGCGAGCTCGTGGCCACACCCGAGCGTCTTGATCGCATCGGCCGCGAGAGCGCTGACCTCCGCATCACCGAGAAACTCGGCGAGTACCGGCACCGTACTGGGATCGCCAGCGCGGCCGAGCATGCGGATCAGCGCCGCCCGCGCGCCCGGGTCAGCACCCGGCAACGCCGCGACGAGTGCGCCGAGTGAAGGCGCGAGCCCTGCTTTCAGGCCCTCGACGACGCGAGCACCGGCGCCGCTCCACTCGGAGCGCGCGACGAGATCGGCGAGTGCCGTGGCGACCGTGCGGACCAGCGCGGTATCTGCACCGGGCAACAGCGCGCACAACGGCTGGATCGCGAGCGCGGACCCGGTCCGGCCGAGCGCACTGATCGCGTCGATCCGGTACATCGCGTCGTCGAGCAACGTCGCGATCGGTTTGACCGCGCGCGGATCGCCGCTGCGCGCGAGCACCTGGAGGGCGGGGTAGGCGCGAAAGAATGCACGGCTCTCGATCACCGCGATCAGCGGATCGATCGCACCGGCCGGCACGCCCGCAGGGCCCAGCGCGCCGAGCGCCTCGATCGCCGCAACCGCGACGTTGTCATCGGCACGGGTGAGCGCGCGGACGAGCTGGGGCAGGGCCTCGATCGCGTGGCGGCGACCGAGGATGCTCGCACCGTCGGCCGCGACCGGGGCGTTCGGATGTGCGAGCAACTCGACCGCGGCGGCATTCACGGTCGTACCGGCCGAGCCGACGAGCGCATCGACGACCGCGGCGATCGCGCGCTCCGACGAGCGGTCCGCCGCGAGCCACGCACACATCCGCGCCACCGGTTCGTCGCCGAGTGCGGCGAGCGCCGAGACTGCTGCACGCCGCACGGTCCAGCTCGTATCGGACACCGCCGCCAGGAGCTCGGGCACACCGGCACCGCCGAGCACGACGAGCTGATCGATCCTCTCGATCCGCTGCTGCTCCGCGGGCGTGAGCGAGTAGGCCGGGCGAGTGGTCACGTCGCAGGTTCCAGCGTTCCGTTACCACTCGCTCGCCCCAGCACCGCGATCAGCTCCGCTTGCTCTGCGCTCGCAGCGCGAACCGCAGCGATCTCTTTCGCGACCGTCGCGGTCTCCTTCGCCGAAGATACCGCGGTCTTGACGTTTGCGGTCAACGCCGTCGAGATCTCGCGCAGCCGCGAGCGGATGTCGCGCATCGCCTGGCTGACCTGTTCGGTCGTCGTCGTCTGCTCGGAAGTGCTTTGCGCGAGCCCCTTCATCGATGCGGTCTGGCGCAGTGTCGCGACCGCGAGTTGTTCGAGCGCTTCGGTTTGTTCACCGACTGCGCGCGCGGTCTGCTTCGCGACCCGACGGGTGGAGTTGGCATCCTTCGCGAGCACCGTGAGGCCCACGGTCTGCTCTTCGACCGCGGTCGTGACCTCGGCGGAGAGCCGCGCGACATCGCGCACTCCACTATCGAGCTCCTTCGTCGCGCTCGCTTGCTCGCCGAGGGCACGCGCGCTCTGAACCGCCTGCTTGCGAGCACTGTCCATCGCGCGCGCGATCTCGTGGGCGCCCTTCGCTTGTTCCGCGACACCGGCGACGGTGCGCTGCGTCGCGCTCGCGATCTCCGTGAGGCTCTCGGTCATGCCGGTGAGCGTCTTCATCTGGTCGGCCATCGCCGTGGTCGTACGCTGCGTCGCGGTCCGCATCTGGGCCGACGCCTTCGCGAGCTGGTTTGCGCCGGTGACCTGCTCCTCGGTCGCCCGCGCGAGCTTGTCGGCGTACCCGGTCAGCTGGCCGTTCATCTTCACCAGATCGCGGAGCGTGCGCGCCTGTTCGTTCGTGGCGTCGCGGGTCTGCTTCGCCATCGTGCGCATCTCGCTCGCCGCACGCGCGACGCTCGAGATCGCGGCGCTCTGCTCGGTGTTGACGCGCGCGATCGACTTGCTCTCCGTCTCGAGTCGCGCCGTCGACGAGCCGACGATCTGGACCGCGCGGGCCTGCTCTTCGCTCGCCGTGCTGATGTTCTTGATCGAGCCATCGAGAGTCTCGACGCCTTCGAGGATGACTTGAAGACCGGCACGCGCTTCTTCGCTGAGCTGCGCGCCCTCTTCGGCCATCCGCATGCCCTCGGTGCTCGATGCCTGCGCATCACGTGCGGCACCTTGAAGGCCACGCACGATCTTCGAGACATCGCTCGCCGCTGCGGCTGCACGTTCGGCGAGGGCGCGAACCTCTTCTGCGATCACCGCGAACCCGCGGCCGTGCTCGCCCGCGCGGGCGGCCTCGATGCTCGCGTTGAGCGACAGAAGGTTCGTGCGGTCCGCGATCAGGTTGATCGTCTGAACGATGTCGCCGATCTCCTCGGCGCGCTTGCCCATGTCCTTCATCACGCCCGCGCCTTCGACGAGCGCCTGGCGGATCTTGACGAGACCTCCGATCGTGCGGCCGACCGTCGCGCCGCCGCTGCGCGCGGAGACGCCGACGCGCGCGGATGTCGCCTTCGCTTCCTCGACGACGCCCGCGATCTTGCGGGTCACCGCATCGAGCTGGTGCGCCGCGGTCGCGCTCGATCCAGCGAGCGAGCTGACCTCCTGCGCCGAGGTCGTGACACCTTGTGCCGCACGCGCGATCTGTTCGATCGCGGCGGCGTTGTCGTCGATCACGACGGCGGTCTTCTCTGCGGTTGCAGCGACCTCCTCGACCGACGCGGCGACCTCCGTGAGGTTGCTCGCGGTGCTGGTTGCAGCCTGCTGCAGGGTGTCCGCGAGATCCGCGACGCCGCGAAACGAGCGCGCGAGCTCCTCGGCGGTAGCGCTCGTCTCCTCGACGGAGCTCGCGGTCTCCGCCGCATCACTCACCACGTGCTCGAGTGCGCCGACGACGCCCTTGAACCCGGTCGCGAGGCCGGTCACGCGGTCGCCGACCTGGCGGGCATCGCTCGCGAGCCGCGCCGAGCCAGCTGACATTTGCTCGACCGTGGCCGCCACCTCTTCGATGGTCGCGGCGGTCTCGGTGCCGCGCGACGACGTGTCCGCGATCGTCGTCGAGGTCTGCGTCATTGCCGAGGCGAGGCGCTCGCTGATCGACGCGAGCTCCTTCGCGTTGCCGGTGATCGTTTTCAACGAGCGGGCTGATTGCTCGACCACGGTCGCGGTGCTCTCCGCACTTTGCGCGAGGACGTCGGTGTCCTTGCGCACCGTCGCGACCGAGGCAGCCAGCTCCTGGAGACCCGTGGCCGCCGCTTCGAGGCCCTTCTGGACGTCGTTCGTGTTCGCGGCGACCGTCTGCTGCGAGCGCACGAGCTCTTCGCTCGCCGTCGCGGTCTCTTCCATACTCGTCGCGATGCTCGTGACCGACTCGCGCATCTCCTCGGCGGCCGCTGCCTGCGATTCGCCGTTCTCGGCGAGTTGCGCGACGTTCTCTTCGATCTGAGTCGCGCGGCCGACGGTGAGCCGCAACGCGCGCACGATCTCGTCGAGCCTCGCGGAGGTCACTTCGATGGCTTTTCCGTTGCCGTTGCCGTTTGCGTTGCTGTTAGCCATGGCTGAGCTCCTCACCGATGATGCGCGGAACGTCGACGAGCAGGAACAAACGCTGCGCCGAGGTCGCGACGCCGTTTACGAATCCCGAGGCCTGCTCCTCGATGATCTCCGGAGGTTTTTCGTACGCCGCCTCGTCGATCTGAACGACCTCGCGGGCGCTGTCGACGAGGAGTCCCGCGACACGGGTTCCGTTTTGGACGACGACGACGCGGCGGTCGAGCGAGTGCTCGATCGGCGGGAGCCCGAAACGCGTGCGCAGGTCGACGACCGGCACGAGGCGGCCGCGGACCTGGACCAGCCCGGCGACGTACGCGGGTGCACCCGGCACGTGGGTCGCGGTCTCGTACGACTCGAGGTGCAAGACCTGCGACGCGGGCAGGGCGTAGTTCGCATTGCCGACGCGGAACGTGACGTGGAGGCTCATGCGCCGATCCTTTCGTGCTCGTCGCCCAGCTCGCTGAGATCGAGCACGAGCGTGGGTCGGCCATCGCCGAGGTCGGTCGCACCTGCGATACCCCGCGCGCGCACGAGCGGATCGTCCACCGGGCGGACGACGACTTCTTGGCGACCGAGCATGCGGTCGATCGCGAATGCAATCAGCTCGCCATTGTGGCGGATCACCATCGCGTTCTTCGCCGTCGTGCCGTTCTCGATCGCGAGCCGTGCATCGAGCGAGATCAGCGGCAGCGCGTGACCGCGGCGGTGGACGAGCGTCACGCGATGGTCGCGGAGCTTACCGGGCGGTTCGATCCGCTCGGCGGTGAGCTCGAAGATCTCTTCGATCGCTGCGACCGGCACGACGAACGGCTGGCGCGCGCACTCGAACGAGAACACCTCCACGATCGCGATCGTGAGCGGCACCTTGAGCGTGAACTTGGTACCGGCGCCGAGCTGGGTGTCGAGCGCGAGCTCGCCGCCGAGCTCCTGGACCGCGACACGCTTGACGATATCCATGCCGACGCCGCGGCCGCTGGTCTGGGTGACCGCGTCGCGGGTCGAGAACCCGGGTGTGGTGAGGACGTCGAGGAGCTCCTGCGAGTCCGCGATCTGGCGCTGTGCGCGTCGCGCGATCGCCTCGCGATCGATGCCGCGGCCGTCGTCGTTGATCGTCAGCTCGAGCTGTTTGCTCGCGAGCTCGGTGCACGCGATCCGGACCGTGCCGACGCGTGGCTTCCCGGCGGCCTCGCGCACCTCGGGGGGCTCGATCGCGTGATCGACCGCGTTCCGCACGAGGTGGATCAGCGCGGGCAGCAATCGATCGGCGACGGCCTTGTCGAGCTCCGCGTCGCGGGCGTCGAGCTCGAGCCGGACCTCCTTGTGACTCGTCCGCGCTACACTGCGAACGAGCAGCGCGAGCGGCTCGAGCACCTCGGCGACCCGCACCATGCGGACGCGGAGGATCGCGCGGCGCAGATCGCGGAGCTGGCGCGCCTGGAGATCCGTGACCTCGCGCAGCTTGCGCACATCGAGGCCGCGGGCCGCTTGTGCAGCGAGCTCGCGCTCGAGACGAAACCGCGACACGATCAGCGACCCGAGCTGGTCCTGGAGCTCGTCGAGGCGGCCGAGCTCGACGCGCACGGTCGCGCGACCGATCCGCGACGGATCGTGCGCCCGGTCCTCCAGCTCCGGCTCGTGAGCTTCGACCGGAGCTTCGGTGGCGCTCGCGGTCGCCGGAGTCGGCGCGGCGATCGCGACGAGCGTGTCCGGTTCGACGTCGAGGACCGCGGCGAGCTGCGCGCGCGCGGCCTTGCTCAGCAGCAGGATCTCGAACTTGATTCCAGCCTGTTTTCCGCTCGCATCGAGCTGCGTGCGCGGTGTGACCTTGATGATCTCGCCGACCGCGGCGAGCCCGGTGCGCACGGTCGCGATCGTGATGCCACGCGCGGCGCGGTGTTCACTCGGTACGAACCCGAGCGTCCACGCGGGCATGCCGCCTTGCATCTCCTGAAACACCTGCTGGCGCTCGCTCGCCGACAGGCGCGTGTCCCAGTCCGCGGCGATCGAGGGCGGCGCCGCGACTTTTTCCGACGACGCGTCGGTGGCGGCGATCTGTTCGATCAAGCGCACCGGCGCGGCCGTGACCGACCTGCCTTCGGCGACCATGCGCACGCGTTCGCCGATCGCGCGCACGGCTTGAAGCGAGACCTCGACGGCGCCGCGCTGCAACGTGCCGCCGGCGCGATCCGCGGTGCGCAGCAGCGTCTCGAGCGCGTGCGCGAGCTCCATGATCGGCTCGACGCCGACCATGCCGGCGAGGCCCTTGACGGTGTGAAGTGCACGAAACAGGTCGCGCACCGCCTTCGGCTTGGACTTGCCGTCACTGATCGCAGCGTCGATCTCGAGCAGGCACGTATTCGCGGTCGCGAGCAGTTCTTCCGCTTCGACCACGAACCCACCGATGAACTCGTTGAGATCGACTCGCTCGCTCATGCAGGCAACAGCCTGCGAACCTCATCGAGGATCTGTTCGGGCGCGAACGGCTTCGCGAGGAAGCTCGAGGCACCGGCATCGAGGACCTGGGCTCGGCTCGCGTCGTCGCCGCGCGTGGTGACGATCAGGATGGGCAAGGTCTTCAGGCGATCCTGCGCGCGCACGAACTCGATGACCTCGATGCCGCCGACATCGGGCATGTTGAGATCGAGCACGACCAGATCGAATCCCGACAAGGCGAGGCGTTCGATCGCTTCGAGTCCGGTGCCCGCAAATTCGAACGTGACCGCGCCGAGTGGACGCAGACACGCCGCGACCATGTCACGCATCAGCTTGCTGTCGTCGACGATCAATAGCCGCTTCATTCGCCCGTCCGAAATGATCGCCGATCGATGGCTGGGGAACAGCCATTTATCGAAGGGAAATGGGGCTTATCGAAGGCGCCGTGCGCTAGCGCTCGGTGCAGGAGGCCGTCATGTAGGCGCGGAAGCACCGAACGCTGTGCAGCCGCGGCGTCCGCGCGAAGCTCGTCGTACTCGAACGGCGAGACGCCCGCGGATCTGATCGCGCACGTCGGCGCGTACGCATCCGCGCACTCGATGCAGGTCGCCGGCGATCTGTGCGCGCAGCTCGATGTCGCCGCGCTCCGCCAGGGCACCGACGACGCGTGGCCAAACGGTGCGACGTTCGCGAACCACGCGAGGCTCGCGATCGTCGACGACGCGGCGTTCTACCTCGGCTCGCAGAACTGGTATCCGGCGAACCTCGTCGAGCTCGGCTTCATCGTCGACGATGCCGCGGTCACGCAGCAGCTGCGCGATGGTTACTTCACGCAGGCGTGGACGAGCTCAGCGCGCGCAATGGCCAGCTGTCAGTAGGTGATGTACGGGCCGCTCTTCGCGGCCACGTCATCGATCTCGTCGGGCTCGTCGTCGATCACCTGCGACGCTGCCACATTCGAGCCCTGAAGCACGAAGATCTTCACCGCGGATGCCGGGATCCGCGCGTTCGGCGCGACGCGCCGGAGGATCGACAAGAGGTTGCGTTGGATGTCGTCGACTTCGGTAACCGCTGGTCCGGCCTTGATCATCTTGCCGATCCAGCGCTCTTTATCCTTGTCGTCGCCGATCTCCATCACGCGCAAAAACTCTTCCGAGCTGCCGTCGAAGTACTTCTTGTCCCCTGGCTTCGACAAGGCGAGCCCCTCCCGGAGCTTGCTGTCGATCTTGGTAGCGAAAAAGAGGGCGCAGCCTTTATCCAGTTTCATGATGGCCTTCGTTCGGGGACTAGGATTCGAACCTAGATAAGGGGCACCAAAAACTCCTGTCCTGCCATTAGACGATCCCCGAGTGCGGGCAGCACGATAGCCCGTAAACGTCGATCGCGCTACGTTCGGCCTTGCCAGCTAGCAACGAACCCATTAGCTTCCTGGCCTCGAAATGGCTGGGTAGCTCAGTGGTAGAGCAGGGGTCTCATAAGCCCTTGGTCGGCAGTTCAATCCTGCCTCCAGCCACTACATTTTCTGGGAACCGTGACGCTAGGCTACGGCTAGGAACCAGGGAACACAACCGGTTTGCGTGACCGTCCTCGGCCCTGCTGTGGCAGCTCCGCGGCGACACTGCTCGGCATCTCCTTCGTCGCGGCGCTATTGTCTTCGTCCAGCGGCTCGCACACCAACGCGGCAAGATTCCACCGGCGTGCAGCAACCCTTCGCGTTAACGCTGGCGAAGCCTCATGGCATTGGCGGAGGCTGGATGTGGGCGACGCTCGTCGACTTGGTCAAGGAGGATCATCCGGTACAGCGGAGCGAGGTGGTTCCGTGGACAGTCGCGCCCATACGACACGATGCCGCCACACGCCGTCGCGACGAGCGTGACGTCGACTTCTAGCTCGGAAAATCGCGACCCAACGAGGGGGTGCAGCGAGATGCTGCACCGGCGCGGAAAGCATTGATCCGGCGACGGACGGCAGGGCAATGTAGATTCATCCAAGATGTCGTTCGAGGGCGGGACGCGGGACGAGCAGGCTCATGATCGCGGTCACGACGCCGATCACACGAACGCACAAGCGACCCCGAAGCCACGCCCGGCATAGGCACCGCGCGACTGCGGATGCTGATGATCGGCGGGCTGCCACCGCCGGACGCGGTGGCGAAGCTCATCGCCGAGTATCCGCGCGAGCGCGACTCGCTCGTTCGCGTCTGTATGCAGACACTGGGCAATTCGTACGTCCAGCAGGTGATCAAGGCTAGCGCGCAGCAGCCTCAAGCAAAAGCCGCCGAACAAGCGAAGCCAGCAGAGGCAGACGCTCAGCTTCAGCCACAGATGGGCGCGACGCACGACGGCGCCGCGCAGAAGATGAAGGAGTCGGTCGCGGAGCTCAACGCCACGACGTACGCCGCGTTGCTGGTCGCGGCCAAGGACGACACCGATTCGAAGCAGGCGCGTTGGAAGTTTCTGAACATCCTCGACCGATGTGACGATCCGCTGACGCGCCACAAGATGGCCGACAAATTTCGGCAGATGACCGGGCAGGCGCTGGACGAGTCATCAAGTCCGCGAGCTGGGCCGGAAAGCGCGACCAATCGCAGGCGCTCCAGATGATCTCATCGCAGCGCGACTCCGCGGACGCGAAGCTCGAGAAGCTCACGCCTGCGCAACGCAAAGAGCTGACCGCGAAAGCGAACGCATGGGCGGAGCAGATCCTTTTAGGTCACGCGAACCAAAGACGCCGACGACGATGACCAGGCAGTCAAGATCGCGCGCGTGCTCGGACCGCGGAGTCCGGAAGAGATCGAGATGATTCGTGCGGCGATCCGTCGCAATACGAACCAAGAGCACACGATCTACGAGGAGCTCGACAAGTCGTTGTCAAACGGCAACGAGGACGAAGCGATCGCCGGGCTCAGCGGCGATCCGGTGCACGCCGCGATCATCGGCATCGCGAATGCGGGCCACGACACGGAGCGAATCAAAGAGATCTTGAAAGGCCTCAACGCGGCGCAGCTCCGAGAGGCGAATCAGCGAAATATCATGTGGGGACCGGGCTGGGCCGCGGCACACGTAGCCGAGGGACCGGATCACGAGGAGATCGTGAGACTCACGCAAGGCGATAAGGCCGGCGCTGAGGCCATTCACATCACGAACATGCTGAAGGAGCCCGGCGACGGCTACAAGCTGACCATGGACGCGGAGGCGATGGAGCGTCAGCAGAAGACGTTGCAGCTACGTTCTACGGACAACGTGCTCGCCGAGCTCGAGAGCAAGAGTCCCGAAGAGATCATCGGGGCGCGAGACGCGTGGAACAAGCAAGCCGCGGCCGCCGGCACTCCGAACTGGGACCAGATGATCGAGGAGCGGTTCGGTCGTGACAGCGTCGAAGCGCGTCGCGTTCTTGCACTGACCCATGGCAAGCGGGCGGAGGACAAAGTGCTCGCGCTGCGCGAGGGCATGCGGACGAACGATCAGAAGGAGATCGAAGGTGCGCTGGAGAATCCAGAGCTCAAGAGCGCGGATCCGGCCAAGCGTGCGAAGGCCGAGGCCGAACGGGCCGAGATCGAGAAGACGGCGCGCGAGTACGATACGCGGGATCAGCGCGTCACCGCGGTCATGACCGGCAAGGACGGGAGCCAAGTCAAGGAGCGGAGCGTCGACGATCAGCTCGGCGAGCACTACAAGTCGTACGCGGAGACCGATCAGCACAGCTCGAATGCATTCGAGGAAATGCGCCACATGGCGAACCGCGATCAAGAGCGGAAAGATCGCGAGCACGAGGCGCACGACCAGAACGTTGCGAGCACCGAGATGTCGCATGAAAGCGAGCTGAGCACCGCGACGCAATACAACCGCGCCGATACGAAAGCGCGCGCGAAGCTGTTCGACGGCGAGCAATCGAATAAGCAGCTCGCCACCGACGAAGCCGACTACGAAAAGAAGTACGGCAAGCCGATGCTCGGCAAGGGCGGCGATCGCGACGACATGAACGCGGAAGAGCTCAAGATCGACAACGTGCGCCAGTACGGCGTCGCGCCGGAGCGCCGCCAGGAGACCGAGCTCCGCTTGCAGAAGGAACTTGCCGCTTCACAGCACAGTGACTCTCTCGCGCAACACGAGGCGCGACGGGAGCTACTAGGTGGCGACGCGGGTACCGAGGATCTCGTGCGCGAACAGATCGCGGTCGAGGACTCGATGCTCACCGAGGGCAAGGGCCCGTTCGGAATGGGTCGCGAGCTCAAAGAAGGCGTGACGAAAGACGAGTTCGGCCAGGTCGATCAGAACCTGACGAAGTCGCTCGAGACGCAGCGCGAAGAGAAGATCCGGCTCAGCAACCACCTCGCGCACATCTTCTCGACGATCGCGAAGCTCGGCGCATTGCTCGCGATGCAGCCCGAGCTATTCGTATTGATCGATGTTTGCTCGGGGCTCGCCGAGATGGCGATCAAGAAATCGGTGGCCGGCGAAGCGTACGATCCGGCGGATGACGCGAAGCTGCTCGCGATCGACGCGGTCGTCGATATCGCGACGCTGGGCGCGGCGAAGCTGGCTGAAGCTCGCAAGTTGGGCGCGCTCGGCAAGGACGCGCTGTGTCGGCAAGGAAGCGACCGCGGTCGGCGACAAGGTCGCGACAAGAGCGATCGAGACGACCGCCGAAGAAGGAGCGGAGAAGACCGTTGTCGCCGAGGCGAAGACCGAGGCGGTCGAAGGTGGCGCCGCGGAAGCCGGCGTTCCGCACGAAGCGGGATCGAGCGCGCCGGGAATGAAGCCAGCAGCAGCAGCTGAAGTCGACGCGAACGCAGTGACGGACGTCGAAGGCGCGATGAAGGGCGCGAAGCCGGCGCCGCCGGTGATCGAGGATCCGAAGGAGCTCGCCGGCGAGATCGAAGGCGTGAAGTCGATCGACAAAGGTCCGCACTGGGATCGGTTGTCGGAACAAGAGCGCGCCGCACGCGATGCCGCACCGGTGACGAAGGTCAAGGGTGTCACCCAGGACGGTACGGTGACGGTCCGCAGTCAGTACGAGGCGCGCACGTTCGAAGCCGCCAACGGCAAGGTGACCGAGCTGTCGGTCAACGTGCACATGCGGCCCGGCGAGGCGATCAGCGACGTCGAGGTCCAGATCATGAAGGACCATGCGCGGCAGGGCCTCGACAAGTTCTACAACTTCGACAAGGCCGCCGGCCGCCTGCATACGTTGCCGGATGGGAGCAAGCTGCATGTTCGAGTGAACTTCATGGAAGATCCCGCAGAAGCGGATCTCGTCGTGAGTGTCGAAAACTCATTCCACCCGATGACGGGCGAGCAACTACCCACGAACCAATATGTCTGGCGAACCTACGACGCGGGTGATGACATGGCTGCCCACGAGATCTCCCATCAACTGGGCCTACTCGACGAGTACGCGGAAGCTCGTTCTCCGAACCGCGCTCTCTACAAAGATCACAGCCTCATGGCGCATTTCTTGGAAGAAGGAAGGGAGCACGCATCGGTCAAGCCCCGC
>JBDUAS010000222.1:0-12002 GCA_040004535.1 Deltaproteobacteria bacterium | reverse complement strand
CGGCAAGTCGGGCGAACGCCCGGCGCGCAGCGCCGCCGAAGGCGGTGCGGAGGTCAACGACAAGGACAACGCGGTCGAGATCTCGATCGATTGGGCGGCCTCGGAGGTCGCGGGCGGAGATCCGGCGATCGCGGTGACCGCTCTCGAGAAGACCGCGGCGCAGGCGAAGACCGGACCGCTCGCGAACCGTCACCGCGAGGCGCTCGCGACAGCGCGGCACGCCGCCGGGCTCGCCGCGTTGCGCGCGGGCAACGGACCGAAGGCACTCGAGCTCGTGCGCGCGGCGGTGGTCGCCGATAACTCGGTCGCGAATCGCTGCGATTTCGCCGTCGCTGCGGTCGCGTCGGGCGACGCGAGTACGGCGCTCGCGGCGCTGAAGGGCGTCACCGGCGCGACGTGTCCATTCCCGGCGCCCGCCGACACGCAGGCCGTCCCGATCCTCGCGGCGTTCACCGAAGGCTTGAACCCGAAGCGCGCCGCGAGGTCGCTCGCGCGCTTGACCGCGCTCGGCGGCAAATCGACCGGAACAGCGGCGGCCTTGCTCGGCACCGCGATCCGCGTCGTCGCGTTGAACGCGGCGCAGGACGCGTATCACGACGGTCAGCTCGGCGCGGCACGCAAGTACCTCGCGACCGCGAAGGCGGCGAACGCGAGGGTCGGTAATGACGAGGTCGCGCACAACCTCGCGGTGCTCGATCTTGCGGACGGCAAGCTCGATAGCGCGATCGCACAGCTCGAGCGGTTGGCGAACAAGGTCCCGGAGGCGCTCGTCAACCTCGGCATCGCGTACGAGCGCAAGGGCGATCACGTGAAGGCGCTCGATGCGTGGCGGAGGGCGAAGAAGGTCGGTGTGAGGTTCGCGCCGTTGCCCGAGTGGATCGATGCGAAGGAACGCATCTACGGAGGTGCGCAGTGAAGGCGACGATCCGGATCGCGATCGCGACGGTTTGCATGCTGGTCGCGACCAGCCATGGGGAGACGCTCACGATCGGCCTCTACGCGCCGACCGCACCGTTCGCGTCGACCGCATCGCGCGTCGAGCTCGCGAGCAAGCTCGGCGAGCATTTTGGCAAGGCGCTCGGCGTCACCGGCAACGGCAAGGTCTTTGCCCGCGCCGGCGACTTCGCGAGTGCGGTCAAAAAGGGTGAGGTCACGGTCGCGCTCGTCGACGCCACGTACCTCGCCGCGGCCGGCGGCAACTTCACGATCCTCGCAAGCGCCGTCCGCAACGGCGATACGAACCACGGCTGGATCCTCGTCGCACGCGCCGCCGCGAAGATCGCGGACCTCAAGGGCAAGCGCGTGCTCGTGCCGGGCATCGGCGGCCGCGAGCCCGACTTCGTCACGAACGTCTTGCTCGGCGGCGAGGTCGGCAGAGACTTCTTCGCGAAGATCGAGTCGGCGCCCGATACCGCGTCGGCGCTCGCGGCGCTCGGGCTCGGCAAAGCGGACGCGGCGATCGTGCCGGCCGGTGTCGAGATTCCCGCAGGTGCGACCAAGGTGCTCGAGCTACCGACGCTGTCGGGCCCGGTGCTGGTCGCCTACGGCGCGGTGCCGCCGGCACGGCGCAACGCATTGGTCGAGGCGGCGGCGACGTTCAAGGGCGACGCGACGGTCGCCGCACTGAAGCCGCCGGATCCTGAAGCCGTCAAGACGATCGCGCGCCGGTTTGCGGCGCCCGTGAAGCGCGGCCCGATGGCGGTGCCGGCGATCCGGCTCTTGGTCGGCGACCTCGTCGAAGGCCGTACATTCTCGATCGACAGGACGTCGGCGGCGGCGTTCGCAGCGGGTCCCGGGCGCTGAGCTCGGATCGTGTACGAGCACGTGCACGTGCCACGTGCTCGATCGAGTAAGGTCACCCGGTGACCGACGCCTACCCCGAGCACATCGCGTATCTCCAGCAGGCGACCGAAGCGGCGCTCGCGAAGCACCAATTCGAAGCGCTCGTGCTGTGCAGCGGAGCAGCCCAGGCCAAGAATCGCTTCGACGATCAGAGCTGGCCGCTGTCGCCGACGCCCGCGTACTCGCACTGGTGCCCGCTCGCCGAGCCCGATGCGTTCGTCGTCGTGCGACCGGGTCGTCGCCCGACGCTCGTCCGCACCAGCGCGGACGACTACTGGGAAACCCCGGCGCCCCCCGAGAGCGATCACTTCTGGGCCGCATTCGACGTCGTCACCGTCGGTCCCGGTCATGCCGGCGACGTGCTGCCCGGCGGCAAGGTCGCGGTGATCACGCGCGACCCCGGCCAAGCGCCACCGGGCGAGGTCAACCCGAGCGCGCTGATCGCGACGCTCGATCACGCGCGCACGACGAAGTCCGCCTACGAGATTTCATGTCTCGCCGAGGCCACGCGCCGCGCCGTGATCGGCCATCGCGCGACCGAAGCAAAGTTCCGCGCCGGCCCGGTCTCCGAGCTCGCGCTCCACCTCGCGTACCTGGCGGCGTCGGAGCAAGACGACGCGACGGCGCCCTACAAGAACATCGTCGCGCTCGGCGAGCACTGCGCGGTGCTTCATTACGTCGCGTATCAGCGCACGCCGGTCGCCGGCGACACGTCGTTGCTCGTCGACGCGGGCGCGAAATATCAGGGCTATGGCAGTGACATCACGCGGACGTACGCGCGCGGCACCGGCCCTGCGGCGCGCCGGTTCGCGGCGTTGATCGAGCGCATGGATCAGATGCAGCGCGAGATCATCGAGCGCGTCGCGCCGGGCAAAGCGTACGAGGACCTCCACGACGACACGCATCGTCTGCTCGCCGACGTGCTCGTCGACACCGGTCTCGGCAAGGCGAGCGCGGCGGAGCTCGTCGATCGCGGCATCACCCGTGTCCTCCTGCCACACGGTCTCGGTCATTCACTCGGCGTGTGCGTGCACGATGTCGGCATGCGCCTGCGTCCGCCGCGCCCAGAAAACAAGTTCCTGCGGAATACCTCGACCATCGAGGTCGGTCAGGTGTTCACCATCGAACCGGGCCTGTACTTCATTCCGGGGCTGCTCGACCCGCTGCGCGAAGATGGCCGCGATCGCCTGCTCGACTGGAAGCTCGTCGAAGAGCTGCGAACGTTTGGCGGGATCCGGATCGAGGACAACGTGGTCGTCCAGCGCACGGGCACCCGCAATTTGACGCGCGAAGCGTTCGACGCCTAGCGTTCACCGACCAGGCGCCGTATGTTCCCCGCGCTATGGTCCGTGTACTCCTCGCGTTAATCGTCATCGCCGGTTGTCAGAAGACCGACAACGCCGCACCCGCGGATCAGAAGACGGCGGTCGGCAGCGGTGGGGCCAAGTCGAAGGTCGAGCAGGTCGCGCCGCCGTTCGATCTCAAGACGCCTCCGGCGGATGCGGTGAAGACCGCGTCGGGGCTGGTCTACAAGAAGATCACGTCGAACCCGTCGGGGACCGCGCCGAAGCGCAACGACATCGTGCTGATCAACTACACCGGCTGGAAGCCGTCGACCGGCGAGACGTTCTACACGAACAAGGCGCGCGGCCAGGCGATGCCGCTCAACCTCGCGACGACCGCACCCGCGTTCACCGAGGGCATGCAGCTGTTGAAGACCGGCGAGAAGGCGATGCTGTGGGTCCCGCCGTCGATCGGCTACAAGGACGAGCACAAGGGTTCGCCCGAGACGCTCGCGTACGAGATCGAGGTCATCGAGATCAAGCCCGCACCGCCGATCCCCGACGATGTCGCGGCGGCACCGGCGAACGCCGAGACGACCAAGGGCGGCAGCAAGTTCGTCGTCCTGCGGCCTGGCACCGGCACCGCGAAGGCGAAGACGTGGGACAACGTCACCTATAACTACACGGCCTGGGATGCGACCGGCCGGATGTTCGAGACGACCGAGATGAAGAAGCGGCCGTCGAAGATCGCGCCGTATCGCCAGTCGGCGGCGCTCGAAGAGGTCCTCACGATGATGACCGCCGGCGAGCGCGTCCGCGTGTGGACGACCGGCGAGAAGATGGCGATGAACGGCAAGCCGGCGCCCGGCCAACCGACCGGGCCGGTCTGTTACGAGATCGAGGTCATCACGATCGAGCCCGGCGTCGAACCGCCGCCGGTGCCGGCCGATGTCGCGAAGCCGCCGGGCGATGCGCAGAAGACCGCGAAGGGCACGTTCTACAAGGTGCTGAAGGCCGCCGCCAAGCCAGGCGCGCACCCGAAGGTCACCGACACCGTGAAGGTCAACTACACCGGCTGGACAGTCGACGGCCGGATGTTCGACTCGTCGGTGATGCGCAAGGAGCCGGCGGAGTTCAGCTTGCAGAGCGTGGTCGCCGGCTGGACCGACGGTATTCCGCTGATGTCGGTCGGCGACAAGTACCGGTTCTGGATCCCGGACTTCCTCGCGTACAAGGGCGTCCCGGGCCGGCCGCAGGGCATGCTGGTGTTCGACATCGAGCTCGTCTCGATCGAAGCGCCGAAGCCGGTTGGTGATCGGCCGCCGCCGCCGGGGCATCACCCGCCGCCGATGGCGCCGCAGCATCCGTGATTCCGCCCGAGGTCGCCTCGGCCTGGGGCTGGCGCGTCGACCAGGTCGCGCCGCTACAAGGCGGGTTGATCAACACGACGTACGTCGTGCGTGAAGGCAGTGTTTCGATCGCGGTGTTACAGCGCCTGCATCGGATCTTCGGCGCGGACGTCAACCTCGATCTCGAAGCGGTCACCGCACATCTCGCAGCACGTGGGATGACGACGCCGCTTCTGATTCGCACGCTCGACGGCCGGCCGTGCGTCGAGGAAGCCGGCGTGTGGCGCGCGACGACGTTCATCGACGGAGAGAGCGTTGCCGCCGTTCCCGATCCGAGCTGGGCCGACGCGGGTGGCGAGCTGGTCGGCCGGTTTCATCGCGCGGTCGCCGATCTCGACTACGACTATCGGTTCACGCGCGGCGGTGTCCACGACACCACCGCGCATCTCACCCGCTTGCACGACCACACTCGGGAGGGCGGGGATGCCGAAGCGACCGAGCTCGCGCGCGAGATCCTCGCGGCGGCGGTCGCGTTGCCAGAGCTCGGCGCGCAGCCGCAGCGCCACGTCCACGGCGATCTCAAGATCTCGAACCTCTTGTTCGCGCGCGATCCATTGCGCGGTATCGCGCTCGTCGATCTCGACACGCTCGCGAAGGGGACGCTCGCTTTCGAGCTCGGCGATGCGTTGCGCTCGTGGTGCAACCCCCACGGCGAGGATGCGGGCCGCGTCGCGCTCGACCTCCCGATCTTCGCCGCCGCGATCGCCGGGTTTCGCCGGATCGCGGATCCGATCGTGACCGAAGCCGAGCGCGCGGCGATCGCGGTCGGGCTCGAGACCGTGTGCGTCGAGCTCGCGGCGCGGTTCTGTACCGATGTGTTCGAGGATCGCTACTTCGGCTGGGACCCGGCCCGATTCCCGTCGCGCCGGGCCCACAACCTGGTCCGCGCCCGCGGTCAGCTGGTGCTCGGCCACGCCGTTCACGCGGCCCGCGCCGAGCTACGTGAGCTTCTCCTGGGCTAGCGCGCCCAGAGCTCGACCCTCGCCTTGCCGTCGCCGGCGATGTTGCCGTAGTGAAAATCTACCCGCCGAATCACGCGGTTGCGGCCCGGCAGATCGATCATCCGCGACGTCGTGTTCGCCCCGAACGTCATCCTTGTCTTGGGCTCGAACTTCTCGCCATCCCCGAACGTGACGATCATGTCGTACATCTCGACCGGGGCATGCTCGACGACGATCATGATCGAGTTCCACCGCCCATCGGCGCGGCCGAGCCCGATGGCATCGTGATCCAGGCCACCATTCACCCAACGCTCACCGAGATACGTGTAGCCATCGCGCATCGCGTGCCGCTCGGCGGGGCGAGCTTCTCCGACGCAGCCGGCCGCAGATCCGGCGAGCGCGGCCATCACGACCAGTAGTCTTAGACTTCGCATAGCGATTTGACGAGCCTCCGTCAGGATTGGTTAAGCGATCTACGAGCGATGCCGCGCGAGATCGGGTCTAATTCTAAGATGGTCCTACGGGTTCGCGGTCTCCTGTGGGCCGCTTGCTGCATCGCGAGCGTCGCGTACGTCTCGCCGAGCCAGGCCGCGAAGCCGCGTGCCGGGGCAAGACTGGCTGCAGATACGTTGACCGCGTTGCCCGCCGCGAACATCGCGAAGCCGCTGCGCATCGTGAAGCCGCTCGTCGCGCTCGCGACGCCGCCTGTCGCGTGGATGGCGCTCGCCGGGACCGGTGGTCACTGGCAAGCGACGTGGGATCCGGCGACCGGCGTGCCGCGCCAGATCTGGGGCTCGCTCGCGGCGCCGGGTGCGAATGGTGATGCTGCTGTCGCCGAACGGATCGCACGCGCGATGCTCGCAGCGCACGTCGACCTGATGGCTCCGGGTGCGAGTGCGAGTGACTTCCAGCTCGTCTCGAACACGAGTGACGGCAAGATCCGCAGCATCGGCTTTTTTCAGTATGCGGGCGGCCATCGCGTGGTCGGCGGCCAGCTCGGCTTCTGGTTCGAGAATGATCGGTTGTTCGTGATGACGTCGGAGGCGCTGCCGCACGTCACGTTCGCGACGACTCGCGCGCGGGTCGCGAACCTCGCACAGCGGGCGACGAGCACGTTGCGCGATGCGGTCGCGTTGCCGGCGGCACCGGTGGTCGCGAGCGGCGATGACGTGATCGTGCCGCTCGTCGCCGATGGCGGCGTCCTCGGCTACCGGCTCGCTTCGCCGTTCACGATCGACGGTGGCGCCGACGGCCGCTACCTCGCGTTCATCGATCCAGGCAGCGCCGGCGTGATCGCGGTGCAGCAGCTCAACGACTATGCCGCAGGCGTCGTGCAATACCTCGGCACCGATCGCTATCCGGCTCGCGGCCGCGTGGCGTACCCCGCATCGCGCGCGCACGAGATGGTTGCAGGCGTCGCCGAGACCACGGATCAAGGTGGCGGGGTGACGTGGGACGACAGCCTCGGATCGTCGGTCACGGTGACGACCACCGACGGCGATCTCGTCACGATCGTGGACGGCATCAACCCGCTGAGCGCCGGCACGTTCACGCTCGACCCGGGCGGCACGCTCGTGTGGGACGCGAGCGCTGTCGTCGAGAACGATGCGCAGGTCAATGCCTACCTCAACGCGAGCCAGGCCAAGGCGTTCGTTCGCGCGAACGTCGATCCGGCGATGGCAACGCTCGAAGACCAGCTGAAGGTCAACGTCAACCTCGCGCAGGACTGCAACGCGTTCTTCGACGGCACGGCGCTCAACTTCTTCCACCGCACCGCGATGTGCGAGAACACCGCGCTGATCCAGGACGTCGTCTATCACGAGTACGGCCACCGGGTTCATTCGGCCGAAGTGATCCAGGGTGTCGGTGCGGTCGATGGCGCGATGGGCGAGGGCGTCGCCGACACGCTCGCGGTCAACATCACCGGTGATTCGGGGATGGGCCGCGGATTCTTCTTCACCGACACCGCGCTGCGCGAGCTCGATCCACCCGACAAGGAGTGGCGGTGGCCCACCGACATCGGCGAGATCCACCACACCGGAATGATCATCGGCGGCGCGTACTGGGATCTGCGCAAGGCGCTGATCGCCGAGCTCGGGCAAACCGCGGGCGAAGCGCTGACGCTGAAGCTCTATGTCGGTGCGCTCCGCCGGTCTGTCGATATCCCGACGAGCCTGCTCGCCACGCTCGCCGCGGATGACGACGATGGCGACATCACGAATGGTACGCCGCACGAGTGCGAGATCCGCGGAGCGTATGGCCTCCACGGTCTTCGCACCGTGACCGGTAGCGTCGACGCGCCGGGCCAGATCGACGACATCGTCGCGTCCGTGCCGCTCCATATCTCGGTCAGTGGTTTGTCGTCACGTTGCGCGAGCGATGCGCTCGGCACGACGTCCGTGAGCTGGTCCGCGATCATCGACGGCGATCCCAAGTCTGGTCAGATCACGACCATCTCGACGGCTCCGAACGAGTACACCGCCGACCTGCCGCTCGCGCCGTACGACGATACCGTGTTCCAGGTCCGCGTCGGCTTCACCGATGGCTCGGTGTTCACGCTGCCCGATAACCTCGCCGACGCGTACTACCAGGTCTACACAGGCCACGTGATCCCGCTGTACTGCACGGACTTCGAAGCCGATGACCCGTTCGCGAATGGCTGGATCGGGACGACGAACGGCAACACCGGTAACGTCTCGACCTGGACGTGGGCCACGCCCGCGAGCGGTCTCAACAACCCGCACGCCGCGTTCTCGGGGACGAAGGTTCTCGCGCAGGTCCCCGACACCAACTACGCCCCGACCACGCAGTCGACGCTGGCGATGCCGCCGATCGACGTCGGCAAGTACACCGACGTCCGGCTGCAGTACCGGCGGTGGTTGACCGTCGAGGATTCGCACTTCGATCAGGCGACGATCAAGGCGAACGGCAAGCAGGTGTGGATCAACACGACCGCGAACATGGGCGATTCGTCGTCGACCCATCACCTCGACAAAGAGTGGCGGTTTCAGGACGTGTCGCTGACACCGTTCTTCTTCGGCCACCAGCTCCAGATCCAGTTCGGGCTCGCCTCCGATGCAGGTCTCCAGTTCGGCGGCTGGACGCTCGACGATGTGTGCATCGTCGCGAACCCGAACTCGATCTGCGGCGACGGGATCAAGACCGTGACCGAGAGCTGCGACAACGGCTCCGCGAACGCCGACGCGCCCGACAAGTGCCGCACGTTCTGCAAGCTTCCGCAGTGCGGTGACGGCATCGTCGACAGCAGCGAGGAATGCGACACGGGAGCGGCGAGCGTGACGTGCGACGACAAGTGCAAGATCATCGTCGTCGCCGAGGGCGGCTGTTGTTCGGCGAGCGGCGGCACCGGCTCGCTGTTGCTGTCGCTCGGCGTGCTAGCTAGTGCCTTGCGTCGGCGCCGTCGACCCAGCCGTCATGGTTAGTGTCCCAGCGGCGTAGCTTCCGCGCCATCCGCGGCGGCATTTCACCCTGGTCGACCACGCCGTCGTGGTTGAGGTCGTACTTCTTGATCAGCTTGCGGAGCTTGCGCTCGTGGCGCAGCTCGCGCTTCGCGATTCGACGCTCGCGCGGCTCGAGTCGACCGTCCTGGTTGACGTCGAACCGCTGCAGCATCATCTGATGGCGTTCGGCGCGCTGCTCCATCCGCCGCTCGGTGCGGGCGGGATTCGGACCGTACGGATCAGCGGGGCCCGGCTCCGCCGCGCTTATGCCGGAGAATGGGCCGGCGAACGCGACGAGCGCGAGGGCTATCACGGCGAGCTTCATGGTCGGTCAGACCCCGCTCCCGCCCGGAGGTTAACGAGACGTTAACCGCTGACGGTGGTACGCGGCTTACGGGTACGCGGCCGCTCGGTGAACGCCTGACGGACCCGCTCGAGCATCGCGTTCGGCAGCGACGGGTCATCGGGGATGAACTGCACGCTGGCCTCGGCAAACAGGATCTTGTCGCGGTCGGAGACCTCGCCGATCAGCACCATCTGACTGCGGCTCCCACCCTCGAGCCCGCGCGCGTACATGCACAGCTCGAGCGCGTTCATCACGCCGCGCAGCGTCGCATCGACGAACACGATGTCGGGCTGGTCGCGGTTGAGCTTGTGCGCTGCATCGGTGCCCTCGCTCGCGATCTCGACGTTGGCGGCGGCGTGGGCGCGCCGAGCCAAGCTCCACAACCAGCGTGCGCGCGAGGTGTCGTCGTCGACGATCAGCACGCGCAACGTGCGAGTGCGGTGACCGAGCCGCTCCATGACTGCTTCGAGCTGCGCGAGCACGTCGCCGGAGGATCGCGGCCGCGCGTTCGGATTCTTCATCAGCAGCCAGTCGACGAGGTCCGACAGCTCGCTCGGCAGATCGGGGCGGAGATCCGCGATCCGCGGCGGCGCCTCCTGCGCGTGGCCGCGCGCCTCGATCCGCGGGTCCTCGTTCGCGAATGGCGGTAGTCCGGATGCCATCTCGATCGCCACGCAGCCGAGCCCGTAGAGATCGATCGCTTCGGCGGCCGCCGGGTCGCTCGCCTCGGCTTCGCCGCGCACGATCTCGGGCGCGAGGATCCGGCCGTGCGGACCGAACGCCGGGACCTGGGATAGCGACAACCGACCGAGCACGAGCCGGTCGGCCGAGCCGCCGTTCGCGCGCCCGCTCGGATCGACGAGCACCGTCGAGCCCGAGATCTCGCCGACCGCGATGCCGCCATCGTGCGCGCGGCTGACCGCGGCGATCAACGTGCGCAGGCGGACCATGTAGATGTCCTCGGCGAGCTGGTTGACCAGCTCGTCGCGGAGCAAGTGACCGTCGACGAGCTCGCCTACTGCGAACTCGACACCGTTGTGAACCCCGAGGCCGTGAACCTGGACCGCGCATGGATCCCGCACGCTCGCACAGCGCCGCGCCTCGGCGATCAACGACGGTGAACCGGGGTCGCGCCACGCGAGCTTGAACGCGACGGGGCGGTCTAACAGCATGTCGCGCGCCTCGAACACGATGCCCGTATCGGTGCGGGCGATCTCGTCGCGGATCGCGTATGTCGATGCGACGACCTCGCCAGAGGTCAGCGGACGCGCCGGGCTATCGCGGAATCCCGCGGGTGCCGAGAACGTCCCGGAAGGCATCACCGCGTCATATCATGCGACGCCCAGAACGTGGACATGATCGGCCACAGCCGATCGGCGGCCTTGCGCGACACGACCGCGCCCACGTGACCGCCGCTCTGGACCACGAGCTGCTTGTCGTTCGCGCCCGCGCGCTCGATCAGTGGTGCGGCGCTGGCGACGGGAACGATGTGATCGTCACCGAACGCGAGCGCGAGCACGGGGCAGCGAATCGCCGAGAGGTCGACGGCGCGGCCGAGCAAGGTGAACCCACCACGGACCAGCTGGTTCTGGCGATACAGCTGCTCGATGTATTGCGCATAGCACGCGCCGGGGAACGAGACGTTGTCGCTGCCCCAGCGCTCGGTCGCTAGGAAGCCCTCGAGGAACTCGTCGTCCCACGCGCGATCGAGGAGCGCGACCGTCTTGGCCGCATCGTTCGCGGGCTTGAGCAACTTGAACGTCGCTTGCATCAGCGGCCACGGCACGTTGCCGAACGCTTCGAGCAGCGCGGCGACGTCGAAGGTCGGCACGCGCGTCCAGGTCGCCATGATGCCTGCGTGGTCGAAGTCGATCGGCGCGGCGAGTGCGACGAACGACGCGACCCGTTCGGGGAATGCCGCGATGTACGTCGTCGCGAGCGTGCCGCCGAGGCAGTACCCGAGCACGTGGACCGAGCCCGAGCGCGAGTAGCGTGCGGCCATCCTCAACGCGCGGCCGATGTAGCGGCCGGCGATGTCATCCCACGTGAGATAGCGATCCTCGGCACCGGGGGTCCCCCAGTCGATGCAGAACACCTCGTGGCCCTGCGCGACGAGCCACTCGATCAGCGAACGGGTAGGCCCGAGATCGAGCACGTACCAGCGGTTGATCAGCGACGGCACCATCAGGATCGGCGTCGCGAACTTCGGCACCGCCGGCGCGAACCGCATCAGCCTCCACTTGTTCTCGGTCCACACGACGGAGTGCGGCGTGATGCCGACCGCGGCCGGGCCCTTCGGCGCGCGACGAAGCAGCGCGGCGATCGAGTCGAGGGGGGATTTCTTGGGTGCGTTCATCACGAGTAGAGGGCTTCAAACCGGTCGCGCAGGCGATCGTAGACCGCCTTGCGGCGGAGCTTGAGCGACGAGGTCAGGGTGCCATCGTCGACGCTGAGCGGGGCTTCTGCAACGAAGAACCGCTTGATCGACTCGTAGCGCGCGAGTTGCTGGTTGATCGTCTCGATCCGCTGCGCGATCAGCTGGTCGCGTTCGCTGCTCGGAATCTCCGCGCGCGGCCACACCGCGGCGACCAGGTAGCTACGCGCGTCGCCATAGACCACGACGCGCTCGATCACCGGATCGTCGACGAATCGCGCCTCGATGTTAGCGGGCGGCACGTTCTTGCCGCCGGCGGTGACGAGGATGTCCTTCTTGCGATCGA
>JBDUAS010000221.1:0-12042 GCA_040004535.1 Deltaproteobacteria bacterium | reverse complement strand
TCGGTCGGTGCCTCGCGCGCCATCGTCGGCACCATCTGCGCGCCGTCCTTCCACCACACGACGCAATCGTGTGCGGTGAAGCCTTCCGCGACCGCGCGCAACGTATCGGCGGCGGCGCCGGTGAGATCGACGAGTGACGTCGCGATCAAGCCGCGCGCGCGAGCGAGATCGAGCTCGGGCGACGTCGGCTCGCTCCGCGCGATCGACGCGAGCGCGGCGGCCGACACTGGCGTGAGCAAGACACCCGCCGCACCGGCGGTCGCGGCGGCTCCGGCAACCCGCGCGGCGTTCGCGGCATCACCGACGACCCAGCGCGAGACCTTCGTATGCTCCGGCGCGGGTCCCAGATCGCCCGCCATCGCCGGCGGCACGAGCACGCCGTCGAGATCGAGCTGCGACGCTTCCGGGCCGACCTCGATGAGCTCGACGTCTGCCTGATCGGCCGCATCGGACAGATCCTGGATCAGCCGGCGGGAGGGGTCGAAGATCCCCAGGCGCTTCGCAGCCACCAGACCATTGTAGCTGGGACGCCTACGTCAGGGCACGCCGCGGCGGCGACATAGTTGACGCCTTCGTCTCGCGTGGACATCCGACGATGGGAGAGGCACCGGCCGTTGACCGACGACGATCGCAGGATGGAATCGGCTGGCGGAGCAGCAGGTCCAACATGCGCGCGTCGTGCGCGACCTCGGCGTATTGCCAGGGCGCCATCTGCTGCTGATCGAGCGCGTTGACGTCCGCGCCTCCGGCGATCAGCTGTTCGACGGCCGCGTAATCGCCGCGCCACACCGCGACATGGACGGCGTCGGCGGCCTCGAGCGTGGGGCGCTCCGTGACCGACTTCGGGCCGCACGCTGCGAGCAGGGCAAGCGACGCGACGCGGGACCTCGAGTGCCTACGTTACATCGGCGGGTGCGGACGCGGCGATCCTCGACGCGCCAGGTTCGATCGCGAGCATCCAGCTCGTTCGCACGCCGGTGGTGGAGCGGCTTGGGTCCACGGACTTCACGCTGACCGAGCGTGAGACCGATCGCGCTTTACCTGCCGTTGCCGGAGAGCCGCGACCGTCACGGCAACCGTCACACATCGCGGTTGTGCAAGAACCGCATCCCCATCGAAGTGGCCCACATAGTGAACGAATGGATACGCGCGCGTACGGCTATCTGCGCGACTACCCACATCTCCACACGCGGCATGGGAGTTGTACTGGCGGCCGCACATGCGAACTTTCCTGGCCGTGGCGCTCGGTCTTGGTGCGTGCGGCGTTGCACCTTCCACATCAACAACAACGAGCGCGCCCGAGGTACATCAGATACGGGTTTTGAATAACCGCAACGTTCACGTTGGCGCCGACGTCAAGGCGTCCGCGGTCGCGTACGTGCAAAGCATCGATCAACTCTCGAGCCCGGGTACGAACTGGGTCGTGCGCGGAGTGACCACGGATATCGATAGCCAGCGCCACGTGCGGATGGATGAGACCTACGCGAACGTGCCCGTGTGGGGAGCTGACATCGTCGTGCACGCGAACCACACCACGTTCGGGATGATCCAGGGCACCGCCCTCACCGATCTGAAGGGCTTCGACGTCGCCGCGACCATCGCTGGGCCGCAGGCCCTCGCGCGAGCCGAGCAAGCGTACGCCGCGACCGCGTCGGCGCCACTTGCGGCGTTGGCGTTCTCGCGCGAGGCCTCCGAGCTCGTGATCCTGCCGCAGACCGCGGCCGATCCGCGACTCGCGTGGCACGTCACGTTCTTCACAGAGCTCCAGGCCGGCATGACGCCGGGCTCCTGGCACTACTTCATCGACGCAGCGACCGGCGAATCGATCGAGTCGTTCAATGCGCTCGACACGCTGGCCGAAGCCTCGGGACCTGGCGGCAACGCGAAGTTCGCGCACGCGTGGACCTCGAACCTTGACGTCGAGCCAACCGCGACTGTCGGCCAGTATCAGATGGCGACCTCGCGGGTGGTCACGCTCGATATGAACCACGGCACGAGCGGTGGCACGGTCGTTGTCGGGCCGCTCGACAACATCAGCGACGCGGTGATCGACGACGCCCATGGGTACGCGCAGGTAACGCTCGACATGTTGCGCGACTGGCAGGGCTACAACTCGATCGACAACAACGGCTTCGTGATCAGCAGCCGCGTCCACTACGACACGAACTACGAGAACGCGTTCTGGGATGGGAGCGAGATGACGTACGGCGACGGCGGCACGACATTCTACCCGCTATCTGGCGCCGTCGACGTGGTCGGTCACGAGATCGATCACGGCTTCACGAGTTTTCACTCGAACCTGACCTATACCGGCATGTCGGGCGGCCTCAACGAGGCGTTCTCCGACATCGCAGGCAAGACAACCGAGTTCTACTTCAAGGGTGCGAACGCGACGTGGGACATCGGACGCGACATCTTCCGCGCCGATGCCGCGCTGAGGTTCATGTGCAACCCGACGCAGGATGGGGCCTCGATCGACAACGCCGCAAACTACACCGACTTCCTCGACGTTCACTACACCAGCGGCGTGATGAACAAGGCGTTCTGTCGGACGGCGAAGCGACTAGCTGGAAGCGACCCAGATGCGGGCAGCGCGACGCCCGACAGCGTGCTGCGCGCGAGTAAGGCGTGGTACCTCGCAAACGCGTCGTACTGGACGTCGAGCACGACGTTCGTGCAGGCGTGCGAGGGCGTCCTCGATGCGGCGGCGGCGCTCAACTACACCACCGGCGAACGCGAGGCGATCCGGCAGTCATGGGCGGATGTCGGCGTCGCGTGTGGTGTCACGCCCACGCTGTCGCTGTCTCCGCCCAACGCGGTGGTCGCACCGAACGGAGCGGTCGAGCTCACGATCACGGTCGACCCGGCGGTCGATGTCGACACCGAGATCGGGTTGACCGCGAACCCGACGACGGCGGGAACGCTGCCGAGTGTCGTCACCATCCCCGCGCACGCGACCAGCGCGACGTTCACCTATACGGATCTCGGCACGGCGACCACCGCGACGATCTACGCGACGACCGCTGCGAGCACCGCGCAAGCCACGGTCTCGACCACCGGGCACCTCGTGATCAACGAGGTCGACTACGACCAGATCGGCACGGATAGCGGCGAGTTCGTCGAGATCTACAACCCGACCTCGGCGCCGATCTCGCTCGCGACCAAGCAGCTGATCTTCGTCAACGGCAAGAACAACAGCGTCTACCGAACGGTGGCTCTGGCGCCGGCGGGCACGCTGCCGAGCCACGGCTACCTCGTGGTCGCAGGTGCGAACGTCGCGGTCCCCACACCGGCGGTCAAGCTCGACCCGGGTTGGACGACCAACATGATTCAAAACGGGAGCCCCGATGGGGTCGCGCTGATCGATACGGTCGCGCCGTCGCTCGAGGATGCGCTCTCGTACGAGGGCCTGGTGACCGCGGCTAGCCTGCCGGGATTCGGGACCGCGACGTCGCTCGTCGAGGGCACCCCGTTGCCTGCGACGGTCGCCGACTCGAACACCGTCACCGGTTCGCTGGGCCGGCGTCCCGATGGCCAGGACACCAACGACGCGGCGACCGACTGGGCGTTCTTCGCGACGCCCACGCCCGGACTCGCCAATCAATGAGCGGCTACCCGTTCTAGGATCTAGCCAACGGCGCGCCGAGCGCCGCGAGCCGACGTTGCGCGGTCCGGATCGTCCTTCACGTTCGAGATCCCGCTGTGAATTCGATGCCGGCCGCGTCGGAGTTGAGGCGGAGCACCGGACCCGCGCAGTGTTGCCAGCGCTCCGGCAGCATCTCGTTGACCTCGGCCGCCGTCGTGAACCGGTGCGGCGGACCTTCCGGATCGGCGCACGTGCCGGTCTGCGGCGGCGATGCGTCCGGTTGGATGGCGTGGGGATGGATGCCCTGACTGCTCGTGGTGCAGCCGGTCACGGCGATGCCTGCAACCACCGCGTTCTACCGCCGACCACCTCGAGACCATGCTCCAGCACGCACGCGAGCGGTCGCCTCACGGCTTCGGGCTACCGCGCCATGTCGAGCGTGGCTTTCGCCGGTGCAACCAGGAGGCGCATGTTCATGCTCTGGCGAGGTGTGCGCACCTACGCGAGAGTCGCGACATGAAACTTCTTGGCGCGATCGCGGTTCTGGCTCTCCTGGGCTGCGGGACCGACGACGAGGACACCAGCACGGTGGAGTCGCCGATCATCAGTGCGACGGCACCCTTCTTCAGCCCACCCGCGCCGCTCGTGTTGCCGGTGCTCGGGTTGCACGGGCACTTGCCCGAGGCTGCCGACCCGCAGAACACCAGCCTCCTCCTCGCGCACTCCGCGCAATACTCGAATGGCCTCGATCTCGGGCCGGCCAACGAGAACCGCGACTCCTATAACGACCTGCTCGCCAGCCCGGACCGGCTGTTCTGGAAAGAGGCGCCGAACTTCCAGCCGTATCTGCAAGCCGCGCTGACCCAGGCCGACGCGCACATGGGCGAGCTCACGCTCGACTCGCTGCACACCGCCGGCGACCTGCTCGCCGACATCGGCTTCGCCCCCGAATACACGGGACCGACGCCGCAGTTCGCGGGCTATCCGGTGCCGCGTGCACGGTGGATGGATGCACGTTGGTTGCGCCCCGCCGGCGCCGATCTCGACACGCACTACACGTATCCAGCGCCGTACGGGCTCCGCGCGTTCCCCGAACGCGGTGCGCGCCTCTACTGCGCGGCACGCGAGGTCGCACGTAACCAGACGTCCGGCTCGCTGGGCAAGCAGGTGCTCTTGCCGCTCTCGATCCTCGGCCAGGAGCTCGACATCGGCGTGTTCGAGCCGACCGCGTTCGTCAACAATCCCGAACGTATCCCCTCCAGCTCTAGCGACGGCGCGCAGGCATTCAACGTGCCGTTCACCCTCGGCATCCAGATCACGCCCGTGTATCCGGTGCTCCCCACGCTTCCCGAGCTGCGCTATCCGCTCGTCCTGTCGACGGCCGATAGCGAGATCGTGACGAACGTCGGTCGCGGCCTCATCGTCGAAGACCGGCGCTGCATCAGCTTCTTCGGCTATCCGCTCTGCATCCCGATCGTCAAGGACGACTATCGCTATCGCTATCGCACGCTCGCGCACGCCGACACCGCGCTGTCGACCGGCGCGTCGATGAAGTCGTCCGTCAAGATCCCGGTGTTCTGGGCGGGCCCGCTGCTCGTGAATCTCGGAATCAACCTCGGTGCCTCGGTCGGTCAAGCGATTCCGCCGCGCGTCAGCGATACGCATCAGTACGTCAGCGACGATCGCCTGCTCTATCTCACGATCCCGCCACCGGGGTGGGGCTACTCCCACCGCGAGGGCGCCACGTACGAGAAGTATCTCGACGGTTTCTGGTTCGGCCAGTCGTTCGTGGCCGACGATCAGGACGAGCACTGGGACGTCGCCTCGACGGACGACGACCACAATAATTCGCTCGCAGGCTCCGTCACGCTCACGCCCACGAACCCGCTCCGCCCGCTGGTGCATGCGAACGATGATCATCACGTCGCTCCGACGAGCGAGATCCTGATCGGTGGCGGCGTGGAAGGTGTCGTCGGGTTCGACGTGAGCATCGCGACCCTCGAGGTCAAGGCCAGCGGCGAGGTGAATGGCACGCTCGGTCTCGCGCACGATGTTCGCGATGCCGTGAACGTATTCACCGGGCTCGACGGTTCAGCCCTTCCGATCGCCGGCGTCACGGTCACGCCGGTCACGTACGGTCACGCCGATCTGCACTTCAACGTGAACTTCCACCTCCACATCTCGCTGCCCTGGCCGCTCGATGACATCGACGTCCGGTACGACATCATCGACTCGACCACGCCGTTCGCACATTTCCAGAACACCTGGGGCGAGGGGCACAAGCTCCGCATCGGCACCGAGTCCACGCTCGGCGATCCGACATACGCCCCTGCTGTCCCGAGTCAGCTCGGCACGACCCCGTTGTTCGCGTCGTTTCCGCCATCCGCGCCGACGGACACGTTTGGTCGGCAGTCGGTCACCGGCTGCCTCGCCGACACCACGGCGGTTCCGGCGCCGCCGCCTCCGTGCAAGAGCCGCCCGGCCGCGGGTCCGCCGCCCGAGACCAGCAACTGTGTCTACATGGAGTTCTCGCCCGAGCTCGACCGGTGTTTGCACATCCCCCCACCGGGTGGCAACAAGCGTCAGAACTGCAACAACGCGATGCTCACGTACATGTGCGGTTCGGTGTCGAAGGAGCAGTTCTACGACGATGGAACCGGCGAGAAGTTCGTGCTCGCGCACCGGCTCGCTCTCAACCCGCCGGCTGATCCCTCGGATCTCCATTCGCCCGACGCGCCGGACCTCGTTGCATTTTCTCTCGCGGTCCAGAAGTGTGCGGATGCCGACGATGCGGATGGCTTGATCGCGCACACCCCGACCGGACCGTCGGACTGGTTCAAGAGCAGGTTCACGGCCGCCTCGTGCAATGGCTCGGCGACCCTGTACAAGCCCTCCGAAATCATCACGACGACGGGCAAGCCGGGCGCCGTGGAAGCGGGCGGCTGTACTCCTTAGCCGTTGCGAACGCCCGCGTGTGCGGCGAGCATCGCGTCGTAGTCGTGCTGATGCTGCTCGTCGTGCCCGCGCGCGCCGAGCGGCTGGCCGCGCGCGTGTACACGACGGTCGACGGGCTGTCGATCGATCGCGTCGACCGCGGCACGCGCGATCCGCGCGGGTTCCTGTGGTTCGCGACAGGCGACGGCGCGCGCCGTTTGTGAATAGATCCGCGATCACCATCACGGTGGCGTTCCCGTTAACGTGCACGGCCACGATCACGGGCCCGATCACGAGTCCGATCACGGCCACGACCCAATAGGGACAGGCCCCCTAGCTCTCGAGCGCCGCGATGCCGGGGAGCTCGAGACCCTGCACGAACTCGAGCGACGCACCGCCACCCGTCGACACGTGGCTGATCTTGTCGGCGAGGCCGGCCGCCGCGATCGCCGCGGCCGAATCGCCACCGCCGACGACGGTGAGCGCGAGCTTGTTGTCCGCGAGCGCCTTTGCGACCGCGAACGTGCCATGGGCCCACTGCGGCTTCTCGAACACGCCCATCGGTCCGTTCCAGAACACGGTGCGCGCCTCGGTCAACACGCGGCGGAACAGCTCGACCGTGCCGGGCCCGATGTCGAGCGCCATCTGATGATCGCTGATCTGATCGACGCGGAGCGTGACCGGCTTGTCGTCATCGAGGCCGGTGCCGCAGAGAACGTCGGTCGGGAGGTGGACCTGCTTCTTCTTCTCGACGGCCTTGCGCAGGAAGTTTCGAGCGATCGGCAGCTTGTCGGACTCGACCTTCGAGGCGCCGAGCGACTTGCCCTGCGCGACGAGGAACGTGTTCGCCATCGCCCCACCGATCACGATCGCATCGACCTTCTCGAGCAGTGCGTCGAGCACTTCGATCTTGTCGGACACCTTCGCGCCGCCGAGCACGGCGACGTACGGGCGATCGACGTTGGTCAGGAGCCGCGACAGGAAGTCGATCTCCTTCGCCATCACGAACCCGGCACCCTTCTCGGCGACGTACTTGACCATGCCCGCGGTCGACGCGTGCGCGCGGTGCGCCGTGCCGAACGCGTCGTTGACATAGACATCGCAGTACGATGCGAGCGTGCGCGCGAAGCCGTCGTCGTTCGCTTCTTCGCCGGGATTCCAGCGCAGGTTCTCGAGCATCGCGATCTGACCGTCGCGCAGATCCGAGACCACCTTGCGAGCGCCATCACCGACCGGCTCGTCGGCGAGCGCGACGTCGACCCCGAGCAGCTCGGCGAGCTTCGCGGCGACCGGCTCGAGCGAGAGCTCGGGCTTGGGCTTGCCGTCGGGGCGGCCGAGGTGCGAGCCGAGTACGATCCGCGCGCCGCGGTCGATCAGGTGCTTGAGCGTCGGTAGCGTCGCGCGAATCCGCGCGTCGTCGGTGATCGCCTTCGTCGCCTTGTCCAGCGGCACGTTGTAGTCGACGCGCACGAACACGCGCTTGCCCTCGATGGCGAGCTCGTCGACGGTCTTGATCCCGCCGGGCAGGGCCATTACAGCGTCTCCGCGACGAACTTCGCGAGATCGAGCGTGCGCTGCGCGTAGCCCATCTCGTTGTCGTACCAGCTGAACACCTTCGCGATGTCGCCGACGACCGTGGTCAGCTCGGAGTCGACCGACGAGCTGAACTTGTTGCCGTTGTAGTCGACCGAGACGAGCGGCTCGTCGGAGACGGCGAGGATGCCCTTCAGCGCGCCCGAGGCCGCAGCCCGGAACGCGTCGTTGATCGACTGCTTCGTCGCCGCCTTCTCGAGCCGGACCGTCAGATCGACGAGCGAGACATTCGGAGTCGGCACGCGGATCGCCCAGCCGTCGAGCTTGCCGGCGAGGGCAGGGAGGACTTCCTTCAGCGCCTTCGCGGCGCCGGTGGTCGTCGGGATCATCGACAGCGCCGCGGCGCGGGCGCGGCGGATGTCCTTGTGCGGCAGATCCTGGACGTTCTGATCGTTCGTGTACGAATGGATCGTCGTCATGATTCCGCTGATGATCCCGAACTGCTCGTGCAGGATCTTCGCGACCGGCGCGAGACAGTTCGTCGTGCACGACGCGTTCGAGATGATGTGATGCTCGGCCGGCTTGTACATCTCGGTGTTGATGCCCATGCACACCGTGATGTCGGGGCTCTTCGCCGGCGCCGAGATGATCACCTTCTTGGCGCCGCCGTGAAGGTGCTTGCCCGCGCCTTCCTTATCGACGAACTTGCCGGTCGACTCGATCACGATGTCGACGCCGTGGTCCTTCCACTTGATCGCGGCCGGATCCTTCTCGGCGCTGATCGCGACGTGCTGGCCGTTGACGTCGAACGCGCCGCCTTCCTTGACGCTGACCGTGCCGGGAAACTTGCCGTGGACGGAGTCATGGCGCAGCAGGTGCGCGAGCGTCTTCGAGTCGGTGAGATCGTTGACGAGCACGACCTCGAGCGAGGGGTCCTTCGACTCCGCCATGCAACGCACGAAGCTACGGCCGATGCGGCCAAAGCCGTTGATACCGATGCGAACCTTTGCCATGGCGCGCACCGTAGATCAGCCGATGCCGATCCGCTAGGGACAGACAGCGAGAGCCAGAGGCTCGACCGCTATCTGGGCGCCTGTTTACTTTCGCAACCTACGCGAGCTGCTGCTGGGTCTTGATCTCGGGCGACGAACCACGCGCGGACATCTTCACCGTCACTTCGGAGATGAGCTCGGTCGCCAGCGCCACGATCTGCTTCTCGTCGAAGCCCTGGGCTTCCAGATCACGAAAGATCGACTTCGCGAGAATCTTCACCGCCCGGGCCTTCGCTTCACGGTCACTCATGATTGCGGTCCAGTTCACAGCACCGTTCGTGCCAGGCCTGTCACACTTGTAACCTGGCAAAACTCCATAAGGGATCGGCCGAAACTGGATCGCCTGCCACCCACTCCGCTGTGTAATCGATCGCCAGGTGCGTACGTCGCTATACAGACGGTCGGACCATTCGATCGGTGAGCGTGTCGGTCTGTCTGTCCGTGTTCGTTGTGTGCGACCCGCAGACCCGATATGGCTCCGTCCTGCATGGCGACTCCGAGTGTTGGTGCCGATTCTGACCTGACGGATTATCTCGATCAGATCCAACGGCGGTCGAAGCGCTCGCGCCAGATCGGCCTCGTTCTGATCGCGATCGTGCTCGCCGCGGCCGGCGTGGTGACGTACGAGGTCACGACCCGCAAGACGCCGCCGCGCGTGTGGCACCGGCCGCTACCCGCGCCGACCGCGAAGGCCTTCGAGTCCGGCGGCGTCCCGCTGCACGAGGCTGCGATCGACGCTGCGCTCGCGCAGCCGCTCACCGATCTCGTCATTCAAGCCGGAAACGCGCGCGACAACGGCAGCACCGAGCTCGCGCGCACGCTCGCGAAGCTGCGCTCCACCGATCTCGGCCAGCGCCCGAAGCTCGTCGCCGCGTGGCAGCACGCGCTCGACGCCTACGGCACCGCGGCCGCGGCAGCCGAGCTCGGCGCGGGCGGCGACGCGATCACCGAGCACGACCGCGATGCGCTGCGCGAAGCGGTGAAGGAGCTCACCGATCAATTCGCGGCGGCCGGCCTCGGCTACTTCCTCGAGGGCCGGTTTCACGGCGGCTACGCGTACATCCAGGCGTATCGCGTCGACGAAGTCGTGTTCGTCGTGACGAACGGCGCGCCGCGTCGCGTGCTGTCGATCTCGCGGCTCGATCACTTGAACACCGCGTACGCCGTGCTCGGTATGCAGGACGAAAACGTCGGCGATCCGGTGCTCCACATGGAGCGGATCGCGGAGTTCGTCGCATCGACCGAGTTGCCGGCGCTCGCGCCAAATGCCGCGTATCCGCTCGCGGAGGACACCTGGCTCGTCACGCCGGAAGGCAAGGCACTCGCGGCGGCGATCGGGACCGCCGTTCGACGCGAGTACGGAGCCGCGCTCGGCGCGGATGCCGATGCGGGCACGCAGATCGCGAAGCTGCTCGTCGAGCGCGGCGAGATCATCGCGAAATGGCGCGATCACCTCGAGAAGCGTCACATCGTGTTCTCGTCGACCGACGATCTGTTCGTGCCGCCCGACCTCCTGAAGGCGCTCGAGGACTCGGTGCCGCACTATCAGCTCGAGCGCGTCGAGGCGATCGATGGCGTACTCGCCGAGCTCGAGGCACCGCGGATCCACGCGCGCGTCCACGATCTCGTCGCTGCGACCGTGCGCCGCCACGAGGCCCAGCACGGCTTCGACTACGATCGCGAGGCCGAGGCGCGCTATCCCGACGCCCTCGCGCGGTTGCTCGGGTCGCCCCACGACGAGCAGGGTAACGAGATCGCGATCGTCGCGAGCGCGCGCCACGAGCTGTCGGCGTACCTCAGCCAGATCATCAACGATCCGGTCACGCCCCAGGCGGCGCTCGGTCACCTCGCGCAGCAGGTGTTCTCGCGCGACCGCGCCGGCACCGGCGAGTTCTACGCCGGCGTCGTCGTCCTCGAGGGTCTCGCGTCCCAGCTCGGGCTCGACACGTCGACACCGACGTTCCATCGCGGCCTCGACCGCGAGCGAATGGCGACGATCGCGATCGCGATCGCGAAGCTGCCCGACGACAAGCTCCGCGACGCGGCGAGCACGTTGTGGCGGACGCTCTACGGCGAGGCCGCGACGACGGTCGTCGACAAACCCAGCACGCAACTCGCGCTCGCGAACTAGCCGTGCGGCGCACACGGTGCTCGCGCAATGCGCGCGCCGGTGAAGTTTCATGCCTTGCGCACGCGGCGCGAGTCGAGGCCGGGGAGGTACAGCGTCGGCCGCACGCCGTCGGCCATGCGGGATCGGCATCGGCATCGGGTCGGGATCGGGATCGGGATCGGGACCGGGATCGGGATCGGGATCGGGATCGGGACCGAAAACGAAAAGCCCACGCTCGCGGCGTGGGCTCTCTGCGTTGCGTGGCGAGCTCTAGTTCTCGACGAACGCCTTGAGGCGCTTGCTGCGCGACGGATGGCGCAGCTTGCGCAGCGCCTTCGCCTCGATCTGGCGAATACGCTCGCGCGTCACCTCGAAGTCCTGACCTACCTCCTCGAGGGTGTGGTCGGACTTCTCGCCAATGCCGAACCGCATGCGGAGCACCTTCTCCTCGCGCGGCGTCAGCGTCGCGAGCACCTTGCGGGTCTGATCCGCGAGGTTCACCGAGATCACGCTCTCGCTCGGCGAGATGATCGACTTGTCCTCGATGAAGTCGCCGAGGTGCGAGTCTTCCTCCTCACCGATCGGCGTCTCGAGCGAGATCGGCTCCTTCGCGATCTTCAGGACCTTGCGGACCTTGTCGAGCGGCAGCTCCATGCGCTCGGCGATCTCTTCGGGCGTCGGCTCGCGGCCGAGCTCCTGCACCAAGTAGCGCGTCGTGCGGACGAGCTTGTTGATCGTCTCGATCATGTGGACCGGGATGCGGATCGTGCGGGCCTGGTCGGCGATCGCGCGGGTGATCGCCTGGCGGATCCACCACGTCGCGTACG
>JBDUAS010000491.1:0-3571 GCA_040004535.1 Deltaproteobacteria bacterium | reverse complement strand
CTACTGCGCCGTCGAGGCCGTGAAGATCGCGACGCGCTACATGGTGCCCGTGATGTTGTTGTCCGACGGTTACCTCGCGAACGGCTCGGAGCCATGGCCGCTGCCGAACCTCACGATGCTGCCGCGCTTCGACGTCCACCACCGCACCGATCCGAACAACTACTTCGTCTACCAGCGCGATCCCAAGACGCTCGCGCGAGATTGGGTCATCCCCGGCACGCCCGGCCTCGAGCACCGCATCGGCGGCATCGAGAAGGACGCGCTGACCGGCAACATCTCGTACGCGCCGGAGAACCACGAGAAGCAGACCAAGGTGCGCGCGGAGAAGATCCAGCGCATCGCTCAGGATATCGGCGAGCTCGATCTCGCCGGTCCGGAGTCGGGCGACGTCCTCGTGATCGGTTGGGGCGGCACGTTCGGCTCGCTCCGCCAGGCGCAACAGGCGCTCACGACTCAAGGCAAGAAGGTCAGCCACGCGCACCTGCGCTGGCTGTCGCCGCTCGAGCCCGGCCTCGCGAAGATCATCCGCAACTTCAAGCACGTGCTGGTTGCCGAGCTCAACATGGGCCAGCTCCGCATGATGCTTCGCGCCGAGTTCCTCATCGATGCGATCGGGCTCAACAAGATCCAGGGTCAGCCGTTCAAGGTTCGCGAAGTGATCGCCGCGATCGAAGAATTGCTCGGTGGCACCGCCGCCGAGACCACAGCGGCCGTGCGTCAAGCGGAGGCGTTCTAGATGTCGGAAGCAGTGAAATTGAAGCTGTCCAAGAAGGACCTCGAGTCCGATCAGGACGTCCGCTGGTGCCCGGGTTGCGGCGACTACGCGATCCTCGCGACCGTGCAGCGCACGCTCGCGCAGCTCGGCGTCAAGCGCGAGAACACCGTGTTCATCTCCGGTATCGGCTGCTCGAGCCGGTTCCCGTACTACATGAACACTTACGGGTTCCACACGATCCACGGCCGTGCGCCGACGATCGCGTCGGGGCTCAAGGTGACGCGTCCCGATCTCGATGTCTGGGTGATCACCGGCGACGGTGATGGCCTGTCGATCGGCGGCAACCACATGGTCCACGTGCTTCGCCGCAACATGGATCTCAAGATCATCCTGTTCAACAATCAGATCTACGGCCTCACGAAGGGCCAGTACTCGCCGACCTCGGCGCTCGGTACGCGCGCGCCTTCGACGCCGGCTGGCTCGATCGATCACCCGCTCAACCCGATCGCGCTCGCGCTCGGCGCAGGTGCCACGTTCGTCGCCCGCGCCGCGGACACCGATGCGAAGCTGATGGGCAAGATCCTCGACGAGGCCTACCGCCATAAGGGTGCGGTGTTCATCGAGATGCTGCAGAACTGCCCGGTGTTCAACGACGGGGTGTGGGAAGGCGTCAAGGACGACCCGGCCGGCAAGCAGATCATCCTCGCCGAAGGTAAGCCGCTCGTGTTCGCGAACGGCACCAAGGGCATCAAGCTCGGCGCCGGCATGGCTCCCGAGATCTGTGACGCGAGCGATCCGGACGTGCTCGTCCACACCGAGAAAGGCTCGACGCTGTACGCGAGCCTCTTGTCGCAGCTGGTCCAGCCGGACTTCCCGATGCCGATGGGCGTGCTGTACCGCCATGACAAGTCGACGTACGACGCGCTCGCGCAGCAGCAAGTGACCGACGCCATCGCGAAGCAGGGGCCCGGCGACCTCGCGAAGCTGATGTACTCGGGAATGGTGTGGGAAGTCGGCGCCGACGGTACGCGCCACTGAGCTAAGATCGGGTCATGCGATACGGGCTAGCTGGAGTGCTCGCCGCAGCTGCATGCGGTTCCCCGTCCCTCGTGCCGCAGATGTTCTCCCCGGGTGATTCGTGGACCGTGCCGCTGGTCGGTCCCGTCGAAGACGACCTGTTGGTCGTGCCGGTGTTCGTCAACGGGAAAGGCCCGTACCTGTTCGCGGTCGATACCGACGCGACGGTCTCGGTCATCACCAAGCACGTCTACCAGGACGCCGCCCTGCAGCTCGCCGATGAAGGGCCGACACTCGACGACGAATCCGATCAGCAGCCCAAGCGGAGCTATGCCGACGTGCTCGGGCTCGAGATGGGCACGCTGACCGTCGAGCGACTCACCGGCGAAGTCGTCGCCGACCACGTATACGACAGCGATGGCCGCACGATCGACGGCCTGATCGGGCGCGACGTGATCTTGGATTCGCTCGGGTTCGAATTCGATCGCGACCGCGGCACGATCTCGCTGCTAACCGCGAAGGCTTTCGCGCGCGCGAAAGAGGCGTTCACGACGCCGCCGGTCAAGCTCCGCGCGCTCGCCGCGCACACGCGCGCGGAGACCCAGCCGGTCGTGAAGAACCTCGTGACCGCGACGATCGACGGTACACCTGAAGTCCTGTCCGTCGATTTCGGCGCGACGATGAGTCAGCTCCGCGATCGCTCCTGGGACAAGGCCAAGCTCGTATCCGCGGCGACGAGGGGCCACGTGATCGACGAGGTCGGCACACCGCGCGCGATCGATCACGCGGGCGTCGCCGCCAGCGTCACGCTCGGTTCGGTGACGGCGTCGAACGTGGGGTTCGTGCCGTTCGCCGACAAGCGCTGGCGCGACGCCGATTTCGAAGGGACGCTCGGGCTCGACTTCTTCGCCGGCCAGAGCGTCCTCGTCAACTGGAGCCAGCACGACCTGTTCGTGAAGCCGCGCGTGCCGCTCACGACCGGCATCGCGCAGCGGATCGGGCGATGGCAGTCGTCGCTGATGCCGCAGTGCGAGCACCTCGGTTGTGCGGTCGTGTCTCTCATCGATCCGCTCGCGAATACGCCGCCCGACCAGCGGCCGCCGACGCATCCCGGCGTGGTCGTGTCGGTCATCCGCGACGCGAAGGCCAAGGACGTCGCGCTCGAGGTCGTGATCGCGGTCAAGGGCGCCGATCCGGCGGCCCCGCTCCAGTGGCTCGTCGCGAACCTACCGGCGAATGCCGATCAGGCGATCACGCATCTTCCGGCTAACTATCTCGGTGCCGAGCTGACGGTCGTCGACGCGAGCCCGTTTCCGCGTGAGTGCCCGGCGGCGGGTGGCTGCATCGATACGCTCCGGCCGCCGGGCTGATAGGATGCGCGCGTCATGGCTCATGTCGTAAGCACGGACCAAGTCGAGAAGACCATCGCCGCGTTCACGCGCCTCGATCAAAAAGGCGACAAGAAGGCGATGAACAAGCTCGCGCAGCGGCTGCAGAAGGAGCAGCCGTTCCTGTTGCAACACGCCGCCGCCGTGCGGACCGAGCACGGCGACGCCGTCGGTGAAGCGGCCGTGTTCTACGCGACGCTGATCTGGGCGATGTTCGATCGCGGTGATGAAGGCACGCTGCCTCGGCTGACCCAGCAGAACCTCAACGACGCGGATCAGATCGTGACCACCGCGCTCGCGAAGGTCGACGGCCTCGCCGACAAAGCGCCGCAAGAGCGGGTCGCGCCCGAGCTCGTCGCCGCGCAGCCGAATGTCTACGCGAAGCTCGCCGAGCTACTCGCCGAGGACGTCAAGGAAGCCGCGATGACCGCCGAGACCGCGTCGACGATCA
>JBDUAS010000220.1:0-12078 GCA_040004535.1 Deltaproteobacteria bacterium | reverse complement strand
GATGTCGAGGCCGGCGAAGAACGCCGCGCCAAACAGCGTCGTCGAGATCTGGCAGGTGCCACCAGCGAGACCGTCGACCATCTCGCCCGCGGTGATCACGTGGGCGATCTTGTAGCCTTCTTTTTCGGAGCGCTCGCCGACCTGGCCGTTGAACGACCATTCCTGGTGCGGCGCCAGCACGGTGCCGTTGATCTTCGACGCGGCGAGCTTGAGGTTGAAGTTGCGGACCGTGTCACTCGGCGGAAACCGCGTGACGTAGTGGCCCAACACCGTCGAGATGTCGTCGATGCCGAGGCCTTGCTTCGTCACGCGTGCAGGCACGGCGACGGTCGCGAGCTCGAGCGTCGTCGCGCCGGAGCGCGCGGCCTGCTCGATCCGGCCCATCGAGGCCCAGACGTCGATGCCGCTGCCCGGGGTGTCGGCGTGGATCTGGCGCTCCTCGAGATCGAGGAACGCGTCGAGTGCGGCGACATCGAAGTGCGCCTTCAGGACGACGAGCGCCTTCGCGGCCTTGTCGCGATCGACGCGCACCGGCAGCGAGCCCTTCTTCGCGAGCGCCGCGATATCGGCAGCGCTCTCCGCGGCACCGGCGCGACCGAGCTCGTCCGGATCGACCTCGACGCCGAGATCGGCGAGTGACTTCGTGGTGACCGGTGCGAGCTTCGCGCCGAGCGTGATCGCGACGGGCGTCGCGAGGTATGCGGTGAGCGCTTTACTCGCGGTCGGGGTCGTCTTGTGGCCCGCTTGCTCGGCAGCGACCTTCGACGGCTCCGGGAGCGTCGCGGCACCGGCAACACTGCGGGTCGAGATCGCGTAGTACGCCGCGACGAGCCCGCCCGAGGCGACCAGCAGCCCGCCGGCGCAGCCCAGGAGGATCGCGCCGCGCTGCTTGACTCGAGTCGTCCCGCTAGACATCTGCTCTGTTCTTATCACGCCTGGAAGCCCGAGCTTATTTCCCGTGCTAGCCTCGAAGCGTGAGCTCGCTTGTTCAGCGGAACAAGGTGGTTGCCAAGCGTAAAGGTGCGCTGGCGGCCGCCACCGGCGCCGCAAGTGCGGCAGTGATCGTCGCAGGCGCCCCCGTCGTCATCGGAGCGCTCGGGATCGCCGGGGCAGCGTATCTGGCCTGGGACTGGTTCTCGTTCCGGCTCAAGAACGGCATGCGCTTCTAGCTTACGATTCGGGCGTGACGCAGAGTTTCGCCGAAGGGCTGGTCGGGGTCGTCCTCGACGGCCGCTATCGACTCGACGCGTTACTCGGCGAAGGCGGCATGGGCGCGGTCTATCGCGCCCATCACCTCGCGATGGATCGCCGCGTCGCGGTGAAGCTGCTCAAGCCACACCTGACCCAGGACCACACCGCGCTCGAACGGTTCGCGCGCGAGGCGCGCTCGACCCAGAAGGTCGATTCGCCTCACGCGGTGAAGGTCCTCGATTACGGCGTCACGCCGCACGACGACTACTACATGGTGCTCGAGTACCTCGACGGCCGCACCGTCCAGCGCGAGCTCGACGTCGATGGACCGTTCGCGCCCGCGCGCGTGCTCCACATCGCGAAGCACGCACTGTTCGCGCTCGGCGCCGCGCACCGGATCGGCCTGGTTCACCGCGACATCAAGCCCGACAACTTGCTGCTGATGCGCGCCGGCGGGGATCCGGACTTCACGAAGGTGCTCGACTTCGGCGTCGCGAAGCTGATGGAAGGTGCCGCGAAGTCGTCGCGCTCGCAGCTCTCGCTCACCCAGGCCGGCATGGTGTTCGGCACGCCGGAGTTCATGTCTCCCGAGCAGGCGTGCGGACAGTCGCTCGATCCGCGCAGCGATCTGTACTCGCTCGCCGCGACGATGTTCGCGATGCTGACCGGTTGCGGCATGTACCAGGCCGGCAGTGCGATCGAGTGGCTAACCGCCCACGCTCGCACACCTGCACCGCACCTCGTCGACGGCAACCCGGGGCTCGCGGGCTACGGCGAGCTCGACGCGCTGTTGCAGCGCTGCTTCGCGAAGAAGCCCGATGGCAGGCCGCAGGACGCCGACGCGATGATCAAAGAGATCGAGGCGGTCGAGACGCGATCGTCGGGAGCAGCGCCCGCGTCGCGGCCGCCGAAGCTGGTCGCGACGTTCTCACCGTCGACGTTCATCCCGGCACTGCCGCCCGAGCTCGCGAGCGACAGCACGCTCCTGCCCGCGGTGACACCGACGATGACGGCCGAGACCAAACCCGAGCCGCTGATGGCGCCGGCCACGCCGTCGACCGGCGAAGTGCCGGTCGCGGCCGGACATCGCGGGCTGTGGTTGGTGATCGGCGCGCTCGTGATCGCCGGGATGATCGTGGTCGCGATCGTCGTGGCGACGGCCGGCAAGGCCAAGCGCGTCGCGGCGGCCCGTCCGGATGCAGCAGTCACAGACGCGACGCGGCTCGTGCTCGCACCACCCGATGCTGCCCCTGTCGATGCAGCACCTGTTGTCAGCGATGCGCCGCACGAGACTCCCCATCCGGTGAGCCCGGTGAGAAGACCCACGGAGCTCGAGGAGCACATCGCGAACGCGCTCGCCGCGCAACGCGCCGGTAAGCGGATGACCCAGGTAACCCAGGCGCATGCCGCCTACCTCCTCGACCCACACAACGTGAAGGCGATTTTGCTCCTCGCCGACGGCCTCCTTGCCGAGGGCGATCTCGAGCACGGATGCAAGTACTTACGCGAGCTCGCCCGCAATCCCGTCGCACAGCAGCGGATGCGGTCGGCGAGCTGCCCGAGCGATTGAACTCGCGCGACGCGACCCGTATCCTCGTCACCCATGGCCGCGACGGGGAATCAGACGCAGTTCGCACCCCGCCTCGGCGCAGGTGTTCAGCTCGGTGAGTACGTGCTCGGCCAACCGCTGTGGCCGCTGAGGATCGCGGACGCGTATCGCGCGAACGGACCGAAGGGCGCGGCGACGGTCTACGTGATCCACGCGGCGCTCTCCGTCGAGCCGACGGTCCGCGATCAGATCATCGCGGGCACCCGGATTGCGGCCGCGTTGCCCGAGCACAAGCACCTCGTCCGGACGCTCGCAGCGGGGCTCACCGGCGACATCCTGTGGATCGCGACCGAGGAAGTCGACGGCTCGCTCGTCCGCGACATGCTCGTCAAGAAGCGCCAGGCCGGCACCGCCGGGTTCGGCGCGCGCGGCACCGGCAACTTGATCACCGGCGTCAGCCAGGCACTCGGCGACGTCCAGCACGGCGCGCTCGCATCGGAGTCGGTCGTCGTCAGTCGCAACGGCCGCGTGCGGATCGCGGATCTCGCGCTCGGACCCGGCACGATCGCGGCGATGCAGGCGGGGCTCATTCCGTGGCAGAGCTCGATCGCCCCGGAGGTTCAAGCCGGCGCCGCGCTCGATGCGAATGTGGACGTTTACGCGGTTGGCGCCCTGCTCTACGAGGCGCTCGTCGGCTCGGCGCTCGAGCGCGGTGGGCCGCGGCCGAGCGATGTCGTTCCCGGTACGAACACGCAGATCGACGAGATCGTCGCGCGCGCGTGTCACAAGGATCGCGAGAAGCGGTTCGGTCGCGTCGAGGTGCTCGGCGAGGTCGTGGCCGAGGCGCTCGGCAAGGGCGGCGCGATGCAGACCGTCGCGGTGCCGACGCTCGAGCGCGCGCTCACGCTCGAGCAACATGTCGCGAAGACTGCTTCGCTCGCCGGCGGCTTGTCGCCGCACGCGAGCGCCGCCGGGATCAACGTCGGTTCGATCGCGGCTGCGGCCGGCGCGGCTGCGGCCGGCGCGGCTGCGGCCGGCGCGGCTGGATCGGGCGAGATGGTGGCGGCGACATCAGGCAACGTCGTCGTCGATCGTGCGCTCGCCGCGGCGCTGTCCGATATCAACGAGAAGTGGCTGATCTCGAAAGGCCGGCTCGATTACGGCCCGTTCTCGCTCGCCGATGTCGTCAAGCAGATCGACAAGGGCGAGATCGTCGCCGGCAACATCATCATGGACAAGGACACCGGCGCGCGCGGCGACATCGGCGCGCACCCGCTGCTCGGGCCGATGGTCGATGCGGCGCGCGCGCGCCACGACGATCAACGGCGCGCGCAGGCCGAGGTCAAAGTTCAATCGGCCGAAAAACGCCGCGGCGCCGCGCTGTACGCGTTCATCGCGCTCGGCGTGATCGGCGCCGGCATCGCGGTGTACTTCATCGTCAACGCGGTCCGCGGCGACGACGCCAGCAAGAAGGTCGCCGGCGTGTCGAAGCTCGAAGGTGCGCAGCTCAACGTGACGGTGTCGATGCCGAAGACGCCACCGGCGACGAAGCACCGCCCGGGCGGCGGCCATCGCCCGAGCGGCAACACCGGCGGCCCCGGCGGCCAGAACGCGAGCGAGAACCTGGGGCTCGACATGTCGGATGACTCCGACGAGACCGAGACGCTCGGCATGGACAAGGTCTACGCGGTCTACTCCACGCGCGGCGCGCAGCTCGGTGGCTGCTTGCAGTCGACCGGCGCGGCGTCGGCGAACATCGCGATCATGATCGACGGTCCGAGCGGCCGCGTGAACTTCGTGAAGGTCAACGGTCAGGCATCCGGTCCGCTGTACAACTGCATCAGCCGCACGATGCGCGCCATGGCGTTCCCGACGATCCACGGGCCGCGCACGCGCGCCGAGTTCGACATCAACCTGTGAGCGAACCAACTCCGCGCACTCAGCTGGCCCAGGCGATCGCTCGCCGGCCGCACGTGGTGTGGTGGAGCTCGCTCGTGATCGCGATCGGGTTCGCGGCGGTCGTGCTGCCGGTGCTGACCGCGGATCGCTGGATCGGCGCGCTCGGCGGCAGCCAGGTCGTCGCCGGCGCGAAGGCGCCGATCACGGTGCGCGTGCCGCCGTTCACCGGCATCGACACGCCCGATGCGGGCCGGATCGGCGGAGATGGCGGCGGCGTCGTGATCGCGCGCGGCGATCTCGCGAGTCGCGACGACGAGTTCAAGGTCGGCGAGCTCGGGCTCGTGACACCGACGGGCGCCGTGCCGTACTTCGCGATGTTCCTCCTCGCCGGGGTGTTCGCGTGGTTGTTCTCGCACCACACGCGGCGCTCGACACTCGGCCGGCTCGCGCGCGTCCAGATCGTCAACCTCGGACTGATCGCGGTGCTCGCGATCGTCGTCAAGCTCGCGATGCTGGTGACGCCGTCGAACGTACTGATCGTGCCGGTCGCGATGTTCGCGCTCGTCCCGACCCTCGTGCTCGATCGCGTCGTCGGCTTGGCGACCGGGACGCTCGCGGCGCTGATCGTCGCGCTGTGCGTGCCGTTCGATGTCGGCGTTGCGATCTTGTTACTGGTCCAGGTCGCCGTCGCCGGGCTCGTCGTCGCCGAGAAACCGAAACGCAAGCTCCGGCCGATCCTCGTCGCCGGCGCGGCGGCGACGTTGCTGACCGCGCTGACGTATCCACTGCTCCAGTACCTCACGACCGGGCATCTCCCGTTCCGCGAGCTTCACGAGCCGCTGCGCTCGGCGTGGGTCGCCGCGGCTGTCGGACCGGCGCTCGCGACCGGGCTCGCGGTCGTGCTCGCACCGCTCTATCAGTTGCTCGCCGGCGAGATCACCCAAGGCAAGTTGATCGAGCTCGAGGATCTGTCACAGCCGTTGTTGAAGCAGATCAGCGAGAAGGCGCCTGGTACGTGGCAGCACAGCCTGATGATGGCGAACCTCGCCGAGATCGCGGCGAATGCGATCGGCGCGAACGCACGGCTCGTCCGGGTCGGCGCCTACTATCACGACCTCGGCAAGTCGCTCGCGCCGAAGTACTTCATCGAGAACCTCGAGCCTGGCGAGACCTCGCCGCACGACAAGCTGCCGCCCGAGGCGTCGTGCGACGCGATCTTCAAGCACGTCACCGACGGCATCGTCGCCGCGCGCAAGGCCGGGCTGCACGACCGCGTGATCGACTTCATGCACATGCACCACGGTAACGGGGTGCTCGAGTACTTCTGGGCGAAGTGTCAGGACCAGGGCAACCCTCGTCACCTGACGATCGAGAGCTTTCGCTATCCGGGCGTGCCGCCGCAGAGTCGCGAGACCGCGATCCTCGCGATCTGTGATGCGGTCGAAGCGGCGTCGCGGACGTTGAAGAAGGCGGACCCGATCGCGATCGATTCGTTGGTCCAGCGGATCGTGTACGGCAAGCTGCATCTCGGCCAGCTCGACGACTCCGGCTTGTCGATGAGCGATCTGCGAAAGATCGCCGACTCGTTGCGCGAGACCATCCGGGCCGCGAACCACGGCCGGATCGAGTACCCGTGGCAGCGCCAGGAGGCGCAGCTCGCCGCGCAGAGTGCGAGCGCGGTGGTGCCGGCGCCGACGACGACCGCACCGCGGCTCGATTCGCTCGATCGCGAAGCGAAGGCCGAGTCGGTGAAGGGGCCCTCGCCGGCGCGCGAACAAGATGTCGCCTTGGCGCCGACCGACGGGCTCAACCCGACTCCAAAGCTGCGGCGGATCGCCGAATCGGATCCGCCGAAGACCGTCGACAACGAGCTCGCGAACAGCGCGACCGCGCCGATTCCGTTGCTCGAGAAGCGCAATCGCGAGTCCGGCGCGGACATCGCGACGACGGGCAAGGTCGAGCGCAAGAGCGAGCGCGAAATCTCGCGCAAGATCGGGCTCGGGTTCGACCCAGACATCGAGCGCAAGAGCGACCGCGAGATCGACCGCTCGATCGGTCGCGACACGCGTCGCGAAGCCGACCGCGCCGCGATGGCCGCGCGCTATGCGAACGAGCCCTCCGCCTCACGCGACTCGGGTAACCACACCGAGGACTTCGCGCGCGTCACCGATTCGAAGCACGTCGAGCACTCTGTTCCGAGCGACGGCGATGGCGACACCGGCGCGCGGATCCGCGCGAACAAGCGCACGAACGAGACCGGAACGCGAAACCGCGACTTCGTCGCGAACATGGTGCTCGAGCCGATCGCGAAGGACGGCATCCCGAGCGTCAACTCCGACGTCGATACCGGGCGCCATGCAGTAGCGCCCGTGAGGGACAGCGCGAAGGAAATCGCGTCGTTCGCGAGCGAGGCTGCCCGCGCGTTGCAGGCCGCGGCGCCCGACCTCGACGTGTTGCCGCCCGCGATCGCGGGCGCGGTCGTCGATCGCGAGCCGCCGGGGCGCTCGCGCAGCGACAGCACGTCGCCGTTGGCTCGCAAGCGTGCCGCGACCGTGCCACCGATTCCGGCGATGACCCGGCCACCGACGATCCAGCCGCCGTTCCGTCGCGCGCCGACGGTGCCGCCGCCGGATCCAGATCGACCGCTCGGCAAGACGCTGTTCGGGGCCTCTACCGACGTGCGGACGCCAGCGAAGCCGCACCCCCAGCCGTTCATCGCGGCGAAGACATCGCCGGGAACGACCACGGATCCGCGCGAGCCTGCAACGCGTGCCACGTCCACGGCAGTGCCTCGCGGCGAGGATCTCGACGCATCGCGCGACGACTCGGCGCGCGAGCGCGACGATGCCGCCGCGACCCGCCCGTCGCTTGCGGCGATCAAGGTCAGCGACCTCGCGGCGGTCGACGAGCTCGCGCGCTCGAGAAACGACGCCGCGGTGACGCGACCGGTGCCGAAACAGCAGGACACCGATACCAATCCACCGAGCATCGGTGACGTGACCGAGCCCGAGATCAGGCTCGAGCGCGCATCGGTGCCGCAGACCACGTGGGCGCGCGGGCTCGCCTCTCGGATCGATGCGAACGCCGATGACGAGTTTGGCCGCGAGACGCCGACGCGGCCACCGTCGCGGGCCGAGCTGCAAGCGCTCGTCGATGCGCCGCCCGACGCGACCCGCCAACAATCGATCGAGGAGATCGAGATGCTGCAGCGCGATCCGGCCGCCCGCCGTTCGCAGGAAGAGCTTCATTTCAAGCCGCGCCGCGCGCCGTTTCCGACCGCCGAGGTCAGCGAGGACGACATCGAAGCGGCGATCGAGATCGCGCCCTCGGCACGGCGCACGGGCTCCATTCCGATCGGCATCGCGAAGAAGAAACCGACCCCGAGCGAGTGATGGTCGGTCGATTCGTCGGTCCGATCGTCGCTGCCACGTTCGTCGCTGGTTGCGGCGGCCCACAACATGCCGCCGTGCCGCGCGAGCCCGACGTGCGTGCCGAGATTCGCGCGGCCGAAGATGCCGAGAGGGCGCGCAAGCACGACGTCGCGCGCACCGATTACGAACATGCGATCGCGGATGCGAAGGTTCCCGAGACGATCGGGTTCGCGCGCGGCCGATTCGGCGAAACGCTCGCGACCTGGGGCGAGTATCGCGAGGCAATCACTCAACTCGAAGGCTCGGTAGCCGCGTTCCCGAGCGACCCGGCGCCGTGGCACGACCTCGGCGTCGTCCGCGAGCACGAGGGTGATTCGCGCGGTGCGCTCGAAGCCTTCGAGCATGCGGTCGCGCTTGCCAAGACCGACTGGCGCCCGCGCCTCGCGATCGCGGCGCTGCGCTGGAAGCTCGCCACACATTGCTTCCACGATTCTCCCGGCCCGTGCACCGCGGAGGTCGCCGCGGCGCGCACCGAGTACCGCGCGATGCTCGACCTCGACTTGCCGGATCGCTTGCGCGACAAGGTCAGGTGGGCGCTCGCCCAGCTCGATCAGCCTCGCGCGGGTCTGGCGGCGCCAGCGCCGAGCCCGTGACATACTTGGCTCGATGATCCGGTTGCGCGTCGCGCTCGGCCTACTTCTCGCCGCAGGTGGCACCGGGCCCGCGCACGCCGACAAGTTCAACTGGGAAGGCCAGGTCGAGGTCGACGCCCAGGATCTCGATGCGACCGACGACAAGAAGCGCGTCGACGCGGTCCGCCTGCTCGCGATGGACGACATCCATCTCAGCCAGCGGTTCTTGTTGAAGGCACTCGCCGACAAGGATCTCACGGTGCGCAGCGAGGCCGCGAAGGCGCTCGGCATCGGCCAGTCGCTCGCCGCGGTCCCCGCGATGATCGAGTGGCTTTCGGATCCCGATCCGCGCGTGCGCGCGACCGCGGCCGAAGTGCTCGGCGATATCGGCGGCCCCGACGCGACCCAGGCACTGACCCGCTCGCTCGGCGATGCCGACCCTGCGGTCCGCCAGCGCGCGGTCAAGGCACTCGGCAAGATCGGCATGCGCGGCAATCCCGGCGTCGTCGTCGCGTTGATCCCGCGACTCGAAGACGACAAGTCCGATGTCCGCCGCGAGACCGTCGATCAGCTCGAGCAACTCGGCGACCGCCGCGCGGTGATCCCGCTGGTGTCGCGATTCAGCGATACGTCGCGCGATGTGGTCAAGGCCGCGGTGCGCGCCGTCGGTAAGCTCGGCGACAAGTCCGCGGTCCCCGCGCTGATCCGGCTGATGGGCGACACCGACGAGAACGTGCGCATGGCGGCGGTCGGTTCGCTCGGCCAGCTCGGCGCGGTCGAGGCGATCGATGCGCTCACCGAGCAGCTCGGCTCCGGCGCGATGGACGAGTACCGCAAGAAGGCCGCGTACGCGCTCGGCCAGATCGCGGCGACCCCGCAGGCTGGCAAAGCCGGTGAGGACGCGATGCGCGTGCTCGTCGAGAATCTCGCGAACGCGCAGCAGAGCCGCCAGGCCGCGAAGGAAGCGTTGCGGATCGCTGGCAAGGCGGCAGTGCCGGCGCTCGTGCTGCACCTGAGCGGCCGGATCAAAGGCGATCCGACGACCGCGGTGACGCTCCTGGCCGAGAACAGCGATGCGCGTGCGACCGCCGCCTTGACCGCAGAGCTCGAGCGTGGCCGCGTCGCGATGCCGCTCGTGCTGAAGGCGCTCGGCGCGACGCACGATCCGAATGCGCTCGTGCCGGTGCTCGGTGCGGTGTCGAACAAGGACGCTGCGATCCGGCTCGCCGCGATGGAGGCGTTGCGTCCGTTGCTCGGCACCGACGCGCGCGCAGGCGACGTCCTGATCGAGCGGCTTGCCGACGACGATCTCGAAGTCCGGATCCTCGCCGCCGAATATCTCGGCAACCTCCAGGTTAGCGCTGCGACCGCGAAGCTGACCTCGCTCGCCGGTCCCGGCAACCCGACACGGTTGCGCCACGCCGCGATCGATTCGCTCGGTGAGATCGGCGAGCTCAAGCCGAACCCCGACGCGTCGAAGCTGCTCGTCGCGGTGCTCCGCGAGGGCCCGACCGAATTGCACCTCGCCGCCGCGGCCGCACTCGCACACACCGCGGATCCGAGCGTGACGCCCGCGCTGATCGCGCTCGCGGAATCCGATCGCGGACCGACCCGCCACGAGGTCGTCCGCGCGCTCGGCGGCGCGCTTCGCGGCCATCCCGATCCAGCCGGGCGCAAGGCGCTACGCGTGCTCGCACAGGACGCGAACATCAAGGTCGCGGTTGCCGCGATCGCCGGGCTCGCCGCGGCCGGCGACGTCAGCGACGCGCCGTTCTTGCGCCAGCTCGTCGCTGATGCGGCCGCGGATCGCCGGCGCGCAGCCGCCTGGGCGCTCGGCGAATTGCACGATACCGGCTCCGTCCCCGTGCTCCTCGACGTGCTCGGCATCCACGACGATCGTCTCGTCGGCGATGCCGCGTGGGCCCTCGGCGAGATCGCATCGGCTGCCGCGCCGAAGCTCGACGCGAAGGCCCTGCTCGAGCGCTTTGCATTCGTGACCAGTCATGGCGGCTGGGCCTCCGCGATCGACGGCAGCGCCGGTCTCGCGCGCATGCTCGCGGCCCTGCCCCGCGATCAGCGCACCGCCGCACGCGCACAGCTCGAGAAGCTCGCATTCCACAAGTCGCGGCTCGTCCGCATTAACATCGCGTTCGCGTTGTCGACCCTGACCGGCGACGACGAAGCTGCGAAGGCACTCGCGCAGCTGCTCCACGACGACCTCAGCCCGCACGTGCGCGCCGCTGCCGCCGACGGCCTCGCCCGCCTAGCCGCCGGTGCCGCTAACCCCGCGATCGCGTCCGCGCTCGAGACCGCCGCCAAGTCCGACCTCGACGCCGACGTCAAGGCGCGTGCCCAGGCCGACCTCGCGAAGCCACCCGCTCCAGTCGCGCGCAGCGAATGGCGCAATCTCTACGTCGTCGACGTCAGCGCCGACGATGCGCGCGTTCGCCAGGAGCCCTTCTTCATCCAGGGCGACGATGGCCTCGTGTGGGCCAGCTACACCGACGCGCGTGGCGAGCTGACGTCCGAGCACATGCCACCGAACATCACCGCCGCGAACGTGTGGCCCGCGTCGCGCGAGCCCGAGTACTAGATCGCGCCGAGGCCGTGCGCGATCTGGTACGCGCCGAGCGCGAGCACCACGATCGCGATCGCCAAGCGGTTGCCACCCGCCTTGCCCGCCTTGCGCGCCATCGCGGCGGCGGCAAGGGCGCACAGGACGGCGACCACGCCACCGGCGAGCGCGACGTTGTCGCGATAACTGGCTGACACGACGTTCCCGTTCTCCGTCACGCTCGAGAACGTCGTCGAGTGGATGAAGAACGGAATGACGCCGGCAAGCCCGCCGATGATCGTCAGGGTCTGATCGGTGCTGCGGATCGAGAGGTCTTCGGTCATGCCTTAATAGGCGGCCATGTCGCGGAGTCCACCACAAGATATTCAGGCGGCGCGCTTGATGCCGTAGTCGCGGGCCGCAAACCCGGCGAGCTCGGTCTCGAGCACGCGGCGCGCGCGGAACAGGCGCGACATCACGGTGCCGATCGGGACGTGCAGCGCATCCGCGATGTCCTTGTACTTCTCGCCCTTCAAGTCCGCGCGCTCGACCACGTCGCGGTAGTCCTCGCCAAGCTGGCCGAGCGCGTCCTGGACTTCGTCCGACAGCTGGTTTTCGGTGAGCGCTTCCTCGAGATCGTCGGTGCGATCCTGGTCGCGGCCGTAGAGCGCGATCAGCGCGTCGCCCGGGCGCTCCGTCGAGAACCGCTGATGGCGGCGGCGCTTGCGATAGCCGTTGATGAACGCGTTCGTGAGAATGCGGAACAACCACGCGCGCAGGTTCGAGCCCGGCTCGAAGCTGGCCCACGCGCACATGGCGCGGAGCAACGTCTCCTGGACGAGGTCCTTCGCGGTGTCGGGGTCGCGGCAGATCCGCATCGCG
>JBDUAS010000490.1:0-3594 GCA_040004535.1 Deltaproteobacteria bacterium | reverse complement strand
CAAGACCACGCTCGCCCGCGCGCTCGCCGCGGCGCTCGGCGGCACGTTCCGCCGCGTCCAGTTCACGAGCGACCTCCTGCCGTCCGACATCGTCGGTGTTTCGGTCTACGACCAGTCGGGCAAGGTGTTCGAGCTCAAGCGCGGTCCGATCTTCGCGAACGTCGTGCTCGCCGACGAGATCAACCGGACCACGCCGCGCACCCAATCGGCGCTGCTCGAGGCCATGAGCGAGGGCTCGGTCTCGATCGACGACACCACGCACGAGCTGCCGCGGCCGTTCATGGTGATGGCGACGCAGAACCCGGCGGAGCACTACGGGACGTATCCGCTCCCCGAGTCGCAGATGGATCGGTTCCTGTTGCGGATCTCGCTCGGCTATCCGCACAAGACCGTCGAGCGCGAGCTGTTGCGCGAGCGCACCGGCACCGATCCGGTCGCGGCGCTCGCGCCGGTCGTCGATCTCGCGGCGGTGCGCAGCCTCCAAGATGGCGTCGAGCACATTCGCGTGGACGACGCCCTCATCGACTACGCGATGCAGATCGTCGAGGAGAGCCGGCGTCATCCCGGCATCGGCGTCGGCGTGTCGACGCGCGGCGTGCTCGCCTGGTATCGCGCCGCGCAAGCAGCAGCGCTCGCAGCCGGCCGCGACTTCGTCGTGCCGGACGATTTGAAGGGCCTCGCGGTGGCGTGTCTGGCGCATCGCCTGGTGCTCGCGGCCTCGCACGATTCGATCGGTCGCGCGCGCCTCGATGGCGAGCGCCTGATCGGCGACATCGTCGGCCGCGTGCCGGTCCCGACGTGAAAGCCGGCAAGTCGGGCGAACGCCCGGCGCGCCGCACTGCCGAAGGCAGTGCGAAGGTAAGCGAGAAGCGGCGCTGGCGTCCACCGCGCCGGCTGTCGTTCACGCGCGAGGGCAAGATCCTCGTGTTCCTGTCGATCGGCGTCGGCTTCGCCGCGATCAACACCGGCAACAACCTCCTCTACTTGCTGCTCGGCTGGATGCTGTCATTCATCATCGCGTCGGGCGTCCTGTCGGAGCAGACGCTGAAGAAGCTGGTCGTCACGCGCCGCCCGCCGCCGAAGATCTTCGCGAGCGAGCCGTTCTTGATGGAGGTCGTGATCGAGAACAAGAAGCCGAAGCGCGCTTCGTACTCGATCGAGGTCGAGGATCTGCAGGGCAAGACCCCGATCGACAAGCGCTGTTACTTCCTGAAGATCCCCGAGGGCAAGACCCAGCGCACGTCGTATCGCCACACGTTCGTGCGCCGCGGCTTGTACACGCTGACCGGCTACCGGCTCGCGACGAAGTTCCCGTTCGCGCTGTTTCGCAAGTCGCGCGATGTCGACGCCGCGCTCGATCTGCTCGTCTATCCGGCGCGCGTGACGGTGCCCCGACCGCCACCGCGCAGCGCGACGCGCGGGGATGCGACCGCGGATCGACTCGGCCGGCGCGGCGAGTTTTTCGGCCTCCGCGAACATCGCGCGGGCGACGACCGGCGCGACGTCCACTGGAAGTCGTCGGCGCGCAGCGGGCGCTTGTTGGTGCGTGAATACGAGGACGAGCTCGCACGCCGGCTGGTGATCGCGGTCGACAACGCGCTGCCGGCCCCAGTCCGCGAAGCGGTCAACGCGAACGCGCCGGATGAAGGCGACGCGGTGCCGGTCGGGCCGTGGTCGGCGGGTTTCGGCGCGATGACGCCGGCGCTCGAAGCGCAGGTCTCCGCGGTGGAGCGCGCGATCAGCATCGCGGCATCGCTCGCGGCGGCGTATCTCGAGGTCGGCTGGACCGTGGAGCTCGTCGCGCGCGGCGCGCACGTCGCGACGGGAACGGGCCGCGCGCACGAGGCCCGGATCGCGCGCACGCTCGCGATCCTGCCGTACGTCGGTGACGAGATTCCGTTCGCCCCGCTGCCGAAGCGGGTCGAGAGCGTGCTGGTGACGCCGAAAGGTGTCGTCGCGAATGGTCGGCCGTCCGCCCACACGGTGATGGACGCATGAGGTTCGCGGTCGCTCACAAGGCCGCGACCTATCTGATGGTGTCGTGCGCCTACCTCGCGATGGTCGGCTCCGGCGGCGTCGCCGGGCCGATCGCGCTCGCAGGGATCCTCGCGCTCGCCGCCTCCTGGTTCTGGGAACCCCCGCTGATCAAGTACGAGCGATGGTCGTGGCTGTGGACCACAGCGTCGGTGTTCGCACTCGTCTACTCGATCCTGACCGCGGTCGTCACCGGTGACTTCCTCGGAGTCGGCGCGCAGTTCCTGGTCTGGCTCACGATCGCGAAGGCGTACAACCGGCGCGCCGCCCGCGACTGGCAACAGATGTACTTGTTGTCGTTTCTGATGCTCGTCGCGGGCTCGGTGCTCAACGCGGATCTCACGTACGGCATCTGCTTCCTGGGCTTCGTGATCGCCGCGACCTGGGCGCTCACGCTGTTCCATCTCCGCCGCGAGATGGAGGACAACCTGCTCGTCAAGCACGCCGCGGATCGCGCGTCGGAGCGCGTCGAGGTCCGCCGGATCCTCGACAGCAAGCGGATCGTCGGCGGTCGCTTCTTCCTCGGCACCGGCCTGTTGTCGCTCGGCGTGTTCCTCGCGTCGGCCGCCGCATTCCTCACGCTGCCACGCGTCGGCTTCGGGTTCTTCCTCAAGAACCGCGGTGGCCTCACGCTGACCGGCTTCTCCGAGAGCGTGAAGCTCGGCGGCCACGGCGTGCTGAAGAACGACGACACGGTCGTGATGCGCGTCGAGCTCGACTCGACCCGCGGCAACCGCGAGGCGCAGCCGTTGCACTGGCGCGGGATCGCGTTCGATCGCTACTCGCACGGCGGCTGGAGCGTGACGTCCGAGGCGCCCTACACGAACGACACCGTCGATTATCCGAGCGCCGGCACCGAGCGCCACACGCTCGCGTGGATGAACGCGCGGCCGACGCTGCCCGATCGGATCGAAGAAGTCGCGACCCGTCAAGAGGTCTGGCTCGAGCCGCTCGACTCCGACGTGATGTTCGGCGCGTCGAACCCGCGCGTGTTCGAGGGCTCGCAGACCGTGCGGAGGCCGCAACAGAAACCGATGCACAACGAGGAGCTCCGGCTCGCACACTCGCAGACCGTGCACTACTCGGTGTGGTCGCAGATCGATGCGCCGCCCGCCGCCGAGCTGCGCGCCGCTGCGAACGAGCTCCCTCCCGCACTCCAGCGGAGCTTTCGCGTCTACCTCCAGGTGCCTCCGGAGATCACGCCGCGCACGCGCGCACTCGCGACGTCGATCACCGCGAACCTGACGAACAACTTCGACAAAGCGCAGGCGATCGTCAACTGGCTCGACGCGAACACGAGCTACACGCTCGAGCTCAAAGAACCTGGCCGCCAGGAGCCGATCGACTTCTTCCTGTTCGATCGCAAGGAAGGGCACTGCGAGTACTACGCGTCGGCGTTCGCGATGCTCGCGCGCTTGAACGGCATCCCGACCCGTCAGGTCAACGGCTTCTACGGCGGCGAGTGGAACGAGTATCAAGGCTACGTCGCGGTCCGTGCCGGCGACGCGCACTCGTGGGACGAGGTCTACTTCCCCGGCAAGGGCTGGGTCACGTTCGATC
>JBDUAS010000489.1:0-3600 GCA_040004535.1 Deltaproteobacteria bacterium | reverse complement strand
ACCAGTACCCGGGCGACACGACGCCGATCATCCGCGGCTCGGCGTTGAAGGCGCTCGAGGGCGAGCAGAGCGAGTTCGGCGTGCAGTCGATCGGCAAGCTGCTCGAGGCGTGCGACTCGTTCATCCCCGAGCCGAAGCGCGAGACGGACAAGCCGTTCCTGATGCCGGTCGAGGACGTGTTCACGATCACGGGTCGCGGCACGGTCGTGACGGGGCGGATCGAGCGCGGCATCGTCAAGGTCGGTGACGAGCTCGAGATCGTCGGTCTCGGCGAGACCCGCCAGACGACGTGCACGGGCGTCGAGATGTTCCGCAAGCTGCTCGACGAGGGCATCGCGGGCGACAACGTCGGCGTGCTGCTCCGCGGCACGAAGCGCGAAGAGATCGAGCGCGGCATGGTGCTCTGCAAGAAGGGCACGATCACGCCGCACAACCACTTCGAAGCCGAGGTGTACGTGCTGAAGAAGGAAGAGGGCGGACGCCACACGCCGTTCTTCAACGGCTATCGCCCGCAGTTCTACTTCCGCACCACGGACGTGACGGGCACGGCGACGCTGCCGGCCGGCACCGAGATGGTGATGCCGGGCGACAACATCAAGTTCGAGGTCGAGCTGGTGTCGCCGATCGCGTGCGAGCAGGGTTTGCGCTTCGCGATTCGCGAAGGCGGCAAGACGGTCGGCGCCGGCGTCGTGACGAAGATCCTCGGCGAAGTTGCGAAGAAGCCGGACAAGGCTGCAGCCGCCGCTGCCGCCCCCGCGAAGAAGTAGTCGCGTAAATATCCAAGCGCAGCGCCACCGGATCGCGGTGGCGTTTTCGGTTTCGGCGATTCTCCGGATCTCCGGATCGTGCACGTGTCACGGATCACCACGTCGTCGGCGGCGACCTCGATCACCGTGACGTCGCGGCCCGGACCTTCGAGCTTCGCTTGCACGTGCACGGTTCGACGTTTCCGATCGTGCACGGTTCGACGCTTCGGATCGCTTACGTTTACGTTTACGCTTACGTCTACGTGTCGACCCCGGCGGAGATTGCTCTCGAGCGCGCACTCGGCGCGACGACGCCCGAGGAAATGCTGCCGCATTTGCTCGACGCGTGGCGCGAGTACGAAGCGCCGGCGATCGCCGATCTGATCGATGTCGCGACGGCGCGCGCGCTGGCGGGCAGGGCGCCGATCGAGGAAGCAGCGACCCTCGACGCTCGCCAGCAACAATGGCTCGAGCTCGCCGCGGCGGCGGATCCGGCGAACGTGCCGTGGCTGATCGAGCGCACGTTCACGACGCGGATCGCGCTGACGGTCGCGCGGCTCAATGCGCTGTGGAAGCTGCCGCGTGATCCGAGGATCGCTTCGGGCTTGCTGGCACTGACGTCGCGCGCCGGCCTGCTCGCGCGGTCCTCGCTGTGGACCCGACTCCTGCGGATCGTCCGCAACCAAAACGATCTGCGTTCGATCGCGACGATCGAAGCGCGGCTCGCGCAGTTCGCGGCCGCGACGGTCGCGAAGACCGAATCGGAGTCCGCGCTCGCCTCGAAGCTCGCGCAAACGCGCCTCATGCTAGCGGCCCGGATCCTGGTGCCGCCGGCGCCGCGCGACGAGCTGTTCACCAAGCTCGGGGCTCGGCTCGCCGATCCGGATGCGGCGCGTGCAGTAACGGTCGCGAAGACGGCCGAGGACTTCTACGCCGAGATCTGGGCCAAGCCGAACGACGACGGGCCGCGAGAGGTGTTCGCGGACTGGCTGATCGAGCAGGGCGATCCGCGCGGCGAGCTCATCGCGCTCCAGATCGCGCGGGCCCGAGGGACCGCCGGCCCGGATGGCATCAAGCGGGAGCGCAAGCTGCTCGCCGAGCACGCCCGGACCTGGCTCGGCGCGCTGTCTCCGGTCGTGAAGAACGTCGTGTTCGAGCGCGGCTTTCTCGGCCGGGCCGAGATCATGTGGCGCCGCCTGGCCGAACGGCCCGAGCTGATGACCCACCCCGCGTGGGCGACGGTCCGCGAGTACAAGCTGGCTGCGGATGGGGAGCGGTCGTGCGATCGGTGGCTCGATCACATGATCGCGTTGGGCGCGAAGCGCGTGTGACCTAAGTAGATTCCTGCGTTACTACTTGCCACGTACTACGCTTTGGGCTAAACGTCCGCTTCCGTCTTCCCAGCCGAGGTGTACCCGTAAGAAATCGCAGCTAAGTCGTCGAAACTCTAGGGGAGTAGCTCAATGGTAGAGCATCCGTCTCCAAAGCGGAGGGCTGCAGGTTCAAGTCCTGTCTCCCCTGCCAGATCGCAGAAGAAGCATTAACAAGGAAGCCGTGGCCCAACAAGAGAACGCACCGAACAAGCCCGTCCACCTGATGTACCTCATCGGGACGGTCATCCTGTTCTACCTCTTGCAGTGGACCATCGACTGGATCTGGGGCACGTTCACACCTTCGACGCCGAGCGATTTCAAGATCAGCCTGGCCGCTGCGGTCGTCGCGACCCTGGTCGGCGTGATCACGTACCGCAACGACAAGATCTACGGCCTCGCGAACGAGGTCGCGTCGGAGCTCAAGAAAGTCACCTGGCCGACGGCGAAGGAGACCCGCCGTTCGACGCTCACCGTGATCTTCATGGCGGTGCTTTCGGCGTTGATCCTGTTCACGTTCGACCTCGTCTGGTCCGGCATCACGGAGCGCGTTTATGGATAACGGTACCGAGCCCAACGACTCCGACGCTGCCGACGAGCCGGCCCAGGAACCGGCGCCGCGCAACTCGTCGCCGAGCATCACGGGCAACATCGCTCCGCCGACCGCCGAAAAGAAGTGGTACATCGTCAACACTTACTCGGGTCACGAGAACAAGGCGAAGCTCACGCTGCTCGAGCGCGTGCGCAACAACAACCTGACCGAGTACTTCGGTGATGTCCTCGTGCCGACCGAGTCGGTGACCGAGAACATCAAGGGTCAGCGCCGCACGATGACCCGCAAGTTCTTCCCCGGCTACATGTTCGTCCAGATGATCCTGGACGACCGCACGTTCCACCTCGTGAAGAACACGCCCAAGATCACGGGCTTCCTCGGTGGCACCAAGCCGAGCCCGGTTCCGGAGCGCGAGATTCACGGAGTCCAGACCAACGCCGCCGAGGGCAAGGCTGGAAAGCCCAAGGCTCGCGTGACGTTCGAGGTCGGCGAGTCGGTCCGCGTGATCGATGGCCCGTTCGCGAGCTTCGCGGCGACGGTCGAAGAAGTGAAGAACGAGAAGCACAAGATCAAGGTCACGGTCTCGATGTTCGGGCGCCCCACGCCGGTCGAGCTTGACTTCGCCCAGGTCGAGAAAGCATAAGTACGCCGCGCGCCCGCAAGGGCCCGCGCCGAGAGTCGAGAAGGTCTATGAAGAAGGTCACCGCAATCATCAAGCTCCAGTGCCCCGCCGGTAAGGCGAATCCGGCGCCTCCCGTCGGTCCGGCGCTCGGACAGCATGGCTTGAACATCATGCAGTTCTGCAAGGAGTTCAACGCACGCACCGCGCAGATGGGTGACCTGATCATCCCGGTGCTGATCACCGCGTTCGCCGACCGCTCGTTCACGTTCATCACCAAGACCCCGCCGGCGTCGATCCTCCTCAAGAAGG
>JBDUAS010000488.1:0-3607 GCA_040004535.1 Deltaproteobacteria bacterium | reverse complement strand
TGTAGAGGATCTGACCGACGACGACGAAGCCGACGATGATGCCGAGCACCGCGGTCGTGAAGAAGCCTGCACCGACGCCGGTGCGCGTCGACCAGTACATCCGCGTGCGCTGCGACATCTCGGGCGTCGTGTACGCGCTGAGGTGCGGAATCGCGTTGATCCGCGCCTTGACGACCTCGCGCGGCACGCCGGGCTCGCACTTGACCAGCACGTACGTGACCGCGTCGTCGCCGAGCCCGCGCAGGTAGCTGCGAGCGGAGCGGAGGTCGGTGAACACGATCGGCGAGGTCGTGAACGATCGGATGCCTTGGGTGAGCGCGACGACCTGCGCGTGGACGCCGCTGATCTCGGTCTGGTAATCGACCGTGTCGATCTGGAGCTTCGCGTACTCGCTCTTGTCGATCACGATGGCGCCGGCCTCGGGTAGGCGTTGCGCGTCGCCCGCGACGACGTTCCACGGCGCGAGCAACGGCGCCTGACCGGGGACGTGATCGATGCCGACGATCTGAACGCCGAGGTCACCGCCGCCGCCGAGCTTGAACTGCGCGAAGTTGATCAGCACCCGCTCGGCGCGCTGGACGCCCGGCACGGACGCGACCTTGTAATACGCGCGCTCGTCGAACGGCGATGCGAACTCGAACGACTCGCTGCCGGTCTTGCCGACCCACAGGTCCGCGGAGCTCGCGTCGATGATCGACGACGCGGTGTCCATGAAGCCGAAGTAGAGGCCGACCTGGACCAGCACCAGCATCACCGAGACCGACACACCCGCGATCGCGACGGCAAACCTCAGCCGGTCGTGCAGGAGAAGCTTCCGCGCCAGAGTCCACATGGACCCGCTATTCAGCACGGGTCGTGCCGGCGATCCGGCGAGTGTTAACGCGGGGTTGCGCAGGAGATCTCAGGCCCGGCGCGGTAACGGAGCTTTGCTCGGTAACGACTCGTTACTTGCCGCCATTGCTGGCAGCCCTGCCACCACTGGCAGTGGCCGAAAGGGATCGAGCCCGCAGATCACGCGCTTACGCGGGCATGACCTTTGATATAGGGGCACGGCATGAAGCAAGCCCTCGTCCTCGCCCTCGTTGTTCCCCTGCTCCCCGCCTGCGGTAAAGCCGACAAGGCCGACAAGGCCAAAGCTGCGCCTGCGATCGATGTCGCCGCCGTCAACGCGCTCGTGCCCGCCGATCTCAAGGCGAAGCTCGTGTTCGACAAGACCGACATCGTCGAGGAGCGCGGCAAGCACACGGTGACGTACACGATGGCAGCGCCCAAGGGCTGGGCGTCGAAGATGAAGGGCTTCGCGTCGCTCCACCCAGCCGACGATGCGAACCTCGGCTTCTTCACCGAGCTCAGCGTCGGCAGCAACTGCGATGGTACGTGCGAGCCAAAGGAATGGGGACCGGTCGCCGACAAGGTCAACTTCAAGCAGTTCGCGGCGGATAAAGTCATCAAGAACGAGACGACGCCGAATTCGCGTCTCCTGATCGCGTCGCGCGACGACAAGACGACGTTCGTCGTCTACGCGTGGTGGGAGAAGGGCGCGCGCCGCTACAACACCTGCACCGCGACGCTCGACGAGGCGGTCAAGACCGCGGGCGACGCGTTCGCGAAGGCATGCCAGGCCGTATCCGTTACCGGCGACGACTAAGCCGCCGGCAGCAGCACGGTGAACGTCGAGCCGCCACCCTGCGTCGACCGGACTTGAATATCGCCGCCGTGCGCGCGGATCACCTTGTGACAGATCGCGAGCCCGAGGCCGGTGCCATCGGGACGGGTCGTGAAGAACGGTTCGAAGATCCGCGGGAGATCCTCGGCGTCGATGCCGCGTCCGTGATCCTCGATCTCGATCGCGATCTGCGCATCCGCGGTCTTCGCGCGGACGGTGACGGCGCCGCCTGCGGCCGAGGCGTCCGCCGCGTTGTCGACGAGGTTGACGAGCACCTGGCGCAATCGCTGCGGATCGCCTTGCACGGGCGGTAGCGCCGCGGTGGACGGCTCGCAGCGCAGGGCGAGGCCTTTCTCCGACAGCAGCGGCGAAAGCTTGCGCGCCGTCGCCTCGATCAGCTCGCCGACATCGATCGTCTGCGGCACGAGCTTCACCGGCTTCGCGAAGTCGAGGATCTCGGCGACCGACTTGTCGAGCCGGCCGAGCTCCTCGAGCGCGATGTCGAGGTGCTCGCGATCGTCGGGCGGCAGCGCGAGCTTCTGGCGGAGGATCTGGACGTTGAGCGAGATGCTCGTCAGCGGTGTGCGGATATCGTGGGCGATCGCAGCGGCGAACTGACCGAGCGCGGCGAGCCGGCGCGCATCCTCGAGCTCGCTGACCGCGGCATGACGCTCGATCGACAGCGCGACCCGCGCGCCGAGGTCACGCGCGACCATGTACGTGTCGCGATCGATCGTGCCGCCGCCGATCTGAAACGCACCGACGAGCGCGCCATCACCGCCGAGCGCGGGTACCGCGAAGCACATGCCGCTCGTACGATCGAGACGCGACGGCTCGCCGGTCCGCAACAGATCGGCGAGCTCCGGCGCGACCTGGGCGACCGGTTGCCACGTCACGGTTGCGCCGTCGGCCATCACCGAGATCCGGCGCTTCGCCTCGGCGATCGCGGTCGTCGGTTCGGCGGACAGCAGCTCGTCCTGGAGCGCGAGCCGGCGACCGCGGCGCTCGTCGAGTCCCGACAGCACGCGCTTCTCGAGCCGCGGATACAGCGCGCGGCCGAGGCCGGCGAGCGCGAGTGGCACGAACGTCGCGCCGACGAGCATCGCGTCCTGGAGGTTGCCGCCGTCGGTCCAGTGAATGATCCCGATCACGCTGACCGCGCCGCCGAGCGCGACGAAGAAGCAGATCGTCGCGATCGTGACGACCTCGGCCGCGGCCGATCGGATCGAGAACAGATCGCTGCGCAGCACCGCCGTGCCGATCACCACAAAGCTGACCATCGTTGCGAACGTCGTCTCGGCCCAGACGGCCGCCTCGAAGACATGGAGCAGCGGCCCGACGAAATACGCGGCGAACCCGAAGATCCAGCGAAACCCGAGTGCCGCGATCACGACGTGCGCCGCGTTCTCGGTCGTCCGGCGCCACGCGCGCGCGCCGAGGAGCAGCGTGACGAGCGTCGCCGGCAGGAAGAACACGATCTCGGTGTTGACGTAGATCGACGTGGGGCCGAGCTTCGTGCGCACGACAGTCCACACCGCGACGCCGGCCCACGCGAGCATCGCGGCGCGCCATGGCCACGGCATCGCACGCTGGCGCGGGAAGCTGTACATGAACTCTATCGAGAGCAGCGCCATCACGATCGTGCCGATCGCGCACGGCATCAGGCAGCTCGCGTCGACGATGGGGACGCCGGAGAGCGCATTGACCCCGCGCCACGCGGTCGTCGCGGCATCCGTCGCGGCGAGCAGACCGAACATCACGTTGTCGCGGCGGTGCGGTGCCGCGCGGATCACGAGCCCGGCGTAGGCCGCGCCGATCGCCGCGATCAACAGCGCGATGAATCCGCCAACGATCACGGTTCATCCTTCGGCGCGCGCAGCCCGTATTCCTCGATCTTGCGATCGAGCGTCGGCCGGCTGATGTCGAGAACCGCGCACGCGC
>JBDUAS010000487.1:0-3610 GCA_040004535.1 Deltaproteobacteria bacterium | reverse complement strand
GCCTGTTGCTCGTCGCGGTCGGCGGGATCAAGAAAGAGATCTACGTCCGCGACGGCCAACCCGAGTACGTGTCGTCGAACGTCGCGAGCGAGCTGTTCGGCAACTACCTCGTGACGAAGGGCGTGCTGTCCGATGGCGAGCTCGCGATGGCGCTCGCGATGATGCCGCACTACGGCGGCAAGCTCGGCGACACGCTCGTCGGGCTCGGCTTGCTGAAGCCGCTCGAAGTGTTCCGCCATCTCACGCGTCAGGTCCGTACCAAGATCGTCGACGTGTGCACGTGGAACAAAGGCGGCTTCGCCTGGTACGCGGGTCGCGAGAATCCGCGCGAAGCGTTCCCACTCGATTTCAACGCGTTCGAGATCCTCGGCGCCGGCGCGATGATGCTGTCGGACGATGTCACCGATAGCTGGATCGCGAAGAACGGCGGCTTGAGGCTGCGCGCCTCGCGGACTCGCCGCGTCGGTCCGGAACGCTTCGAAGTCAAAGGTTTGGTCGAGCTGTTCGATACGCTCGACGGCAAGCGCACCGTCGGTGATCTCGTCGAGGTGCACGCCGATCGCAACGACCAACTACGTGTAGGTCGAATGCTCTGCCTGTTGGAAGCCTGCGACCTCGCACGCCCGGCGTGATAGCCTGGTTCGTCGCCGCCGACGACGATCACATCACGTTCCAGTCGGGCGCGCGCGACAAGGCCGATCCGGCGGCGACCCTGGATTTCGACTTCGACGGCGATCACCGGCCACATGGCGCGGCGCGCGACATCGGCGCCGACGAGCACTATTAACGCAGGCGTCGGCGATCAGGGTACGGTCAGACCGACGGCGGCCGCGGCCTCGCGAAATCGAGCGGGAATCGGCGCGATCATCTCCCACCGCGCGCTCGGCGCCGGCACGCTCATCTTGTAGGCGTGCAGGAAGAACCCCGGGTGATCGGGGATCTCGACGCCCTTGTACAGCGTGTCTCCCGCGATCGGCGCGCTCGCGAACGCGAGATGGGCGCGCACCTGGTGCATTCGGCCGCTCTCCGCGAAGCAACTGACGAGCGCGTGCTCACCGCTCGAGCGCAGAGGATGGATCACCGTGTGCGCGGCGAGCCCATTGTTGTGATCGACGGCGACATGGTTGCCGCGTTGATCGAGCGGCGCGTCGACCTCGTGGAGGTTCGGCGTGCCGCATGTGATCGCGAGGTACTCCTTGTGGACTTCGCCCTTGCCGAACGCGTCGCGCAGGTGGCGATATGCAGCATCGGTGCGCGCGATCACCAGGACGCCCGATGTACCGATATCGAGCCGGTGGACGAGCCCACCATCGCGCGGGTCATCGCCGATCGCGGCGCACTCCGGCCACCGTGCGACGACCGCGTTCGCGATCGTGCCGAGCTCGCCGGGCCTGAGCGGTTGCGACGGCACGCCCGAGGGCTTGTTGACGACGATGATCTCGGGATGCTCGAGCAAGACCTCTAGTACGATCGTCGGATCCGGTTGCGCGCGCAGCGCATCGCCCGACACCGGCTCGCGCGCGAGCTCGATCTCGTCGCCGGGCGCGACCGAGTCGCCCTTCTTCGCCTTCTTGCCGCGTAGCTTGACCTCGCCCGCGTCGAACAGCTCGGCGAGCTGCCGGCGTCCGGCGGCCGGATAGTGCTTCGCGAGCACCTTGTCGACACGCCCTTGTTCATCCGCTGCGACGATCAATTTCATACGGCCTCCAGGAGGATCGCGTTCATCACGCTGTTCGGTGCGATTTCGGTCGCATCGGCAGGTAGCTCGACGAGCGCGTTGCAGCCGATCAGCGAGCTCAGGATCGCCGAGCCCTGCTTCGGATGCGGGTGCGCGATCAGGTGCTCGCCATTGCGCTCGACGCGCGCGCGAATGAAGTGGGCGCGGCCCGCGGCCTTGCGGTAACCGCGGACCAAGCTGACCGGTGCGCGCGGCCGCTGGATCGCGGTGATGCCTTGCATCGCGCGCAGTGCGGGCCGTACGAACAGCTCGAACGCGACGTACGTCGAGATCGGGTTGCCCGGCAGTCCGAACACGGGGACGCGGCCGTTCATCCCGAACGAGAACGGCTTGCCCGGCTTCATCGCGACCTTCCATAGCTCGAGCTCGACGCCCGCCGACGCGAGGGCGGCGCGCACGTGATCGCGATCGCCGACCGAGACGCCGCCGGTCGTGATCACGACGTCGTGATCGAGCGCGCTCGCGATCAACGCGGCCATCGTGATCGGATCGTCCTTCGCGATGCCGACGTAGGTCGCGATGCCACCTGCCTCGCGGATCATCGCGGGCAGCGAGTGTGCGGACGAATCGACGATCTGACTCGGCCCGAGCGCGGTCGTCACGTCGACGAGCTCGTCCCCGGTCGCGATGATCGCGACGCGCGGCTGGCGGACGACCGTGAGCTCTGCGAGCCCGAGCGCGGCGCACAAGCCCAGCTCGCCCGCACCGAGCCGCGTGCCGGCGGGGACCGCGACCTCACCCTCGGCGATATCCTCACCGATCTTGCGGACGTTCTCGCCGAGCTTTTCCTCGGGAAGCTTGACGTCGTGTTCTTCGGCCTCGGCATCCTCCTGGATCACGACCGTGTCGAGTCCGGCCGGCATCGGGGCGCCGGTGAAGATCCGCACGGCGGAGCGCTCCGGCACTTCGGTCTGCATCACCTGACCCGCGCCGACGGTCGCGACGACCGGGAACACGCCCGGCAGCTCCGCCCCGCGCACCGCGTAGCCGTCCATCGCCGAGTTATCGAAGCCGGGTAACGAGCGCGGCGCGATCAGATCGATCGCGGTGATGCGGCCATGTGCCTCGCGGATCGAGACCGCCTCGCTCGCGAGACGCTGCACCCGCCCGATCACCGCCGCGGTCGCGTCTTCGACGGAATGCATGCCGACTACGTATCACAGCTATGCCGATCGGCTACGCTCGCAGCATGCGACGTCTGCTGTTGATCTGGGTGATTGCGAGCTGTTGTCCGGCGGAGCCCGCGAAACCGGCGGCCACGACGTCCGCTCGAGGCGAGCCGCGTAATCAAGCGACGCCCGAAGAGCGCCACTTCAAGGACCTGAAGCAGATCACGTTCGGCGGCGACAACGCCGAGGCGTACTGGTCGTTCGGCGGCGATCGCTTGATCTTCCAGACCAACCACAAGCCGTACAAGTGCGACCAGATCGAGATGATGCCGGCCAATGGCGGGCCCGCGAAGTTGATCTCGACGGGCAAGGGCCGCACGACCTGCTCGTACTTCTTGAAAGGCGATCAGGAGATCATCTACGCGTCGACCCACGAGAGCTCGCCGGAGTGCCCGACGCCGCCCGACATGTCGAAGGGCTACAACTGGGGCCTCTTCGAGTACGACATTTACAAGGCGAACGCCGATGGCTCGAATCTGCGCAAGCTCACCGGCGCGCCTGGCTACGACGCCGAAGCGACGGTGTGCCCGGTCGACGGCTCGATCATCTTCACGTCGGAGCGCTCGGGCGACCTCGAGCTGTGGCGAATGGATGCGAACGGCGGCAACCTGCGCCAGCTCACGAACACCCCGGGCTACGACGGCGGCGCGTTCTTCTCGCAGGACTGCACGAAGATCGTGTGGCGCGCGTCGCGGCCGCAGGG
>JBDUAS010000486.1:0-3626 GCA_040004535.1 Deltaproteobacteria bacterium | reverse complement strand
CGGCCGAGCTTCTCGTGCGCGGTCGCGAGCCGGCGATGCAGATCGGCGACGAGCGCGCCCGGCGCGGAGGCCAGCGTCGTCCCGTCGAGGATCTCGCGCATGAACGCTTCGAGATCGGTCCAGCGCTCGGCGTCCGCGTAGAAATCGGCGAGCGCGACGATCGCGGGGATGTGATCGGGCACCGTGCCGAGCGCCTCGAGCAGGCGGCGCTCCGACGCGGGCGTCACACCCGCGGCGCGTGACAGTGCCGCGAGCTGGGTGAGGATGCGCGCCTTCTCCGGCGGGGTCAGCGTCTCGTCCTCGAGCTTCTTCTCGAGCACGAGCGACGCGGCCTCGGGGTCGCCACCCTTCTCGTGGATGCCGGCGCGCGCCCAGGTCGCGTCCGCGTGATACGGGCGAAGGCCGAGCACGCGGTCGTACGCGGCCTGCGCGGCCTCGAGATCGCCGACGCGCGACACCAACACATCGCCGGCCGCCATCAGCGCCGCGATCTTGGAGTCCTCGTCTCGCGCACTGTCGGCCTCGCGCAGCTTCGCATCGGCGAACGCGCGCGGATCCTCGTCGGGAGATTGCAGCTGGCCGAGCAGGCCGAGCGCGGTCGGGTGCTCGGGAACGAGTGCGAGCGCGGCTTCGATCGCCTCGCGCGCGCCATCCCGGTCCTTGTCGTCGAGCTTGAGCTGCGCGAGCTTGATGTGGAGCGCGGCGAGGTCGCCCTTGCTGCGGCCCGATGGCTCGGCCTTCTGCGCCTGCTTGCCCTTTCCCTTCGGCTCGGGCCTGGCGTCGACCTCGGGGTTCGTCGAATCGCCGACGTCGAACGCCGTGATCCGGCCTTCGAGGATCGCGGCGGCTTCGCGCTCGCGGCCGGCCTTGCCCAGCGCGATGACGAGCGCATCCGCGATCTGCGGATCGTCGGGAAGGATCGTCCGCGCGTGGCGGAGCGTGGCGGCGGCCTCTTCGGGCGAAGCGAGCCAGTCGAGGAGCACGCCGGCACGGCGAGCGAGCAGCTGCGCGCGTTCGGCGGGCTCGCGCGCGAGACCGGCGCGGCGGCGCAGCACGTCGCCGAGCTCGGTCCACCGAGCCTGCGCCTGATACAACCGATCGAGTGCCGTCCACGAATCTTCGTCGTCGGGCCAGATCGCGACGAGCTGCTGATACGAATCGATCGCGCGATCGGGGAGCTCGAGCTCTTGCTCGTAGATCTTCGCGATCTGGCGCAGCGCGACGCGCGCCTCGTCGCTGCCTTCGGCGATCTCGGACACCTTGACGAACGTCTCGATCACCTTGCTCCACCGGCCGACCGTGCCGTAGAGCTCGGCGAGCTTCATGTAGACCGCGGTGTCGGCCGGCGCGAGCACGCGCAGGCGCTCGAACGCATCGATCGCGTCGTGCGGGCGGTTGATCCGATCGGTGTAGATCGCGGTGAGGTCGCGCAGCAGCTGCGGCCGCTCGGCCTCGGGTGCGGCGGTCCCGAGCCGTGGATCGGTGCGCTCCTCGAGCGATGCCGCCAGCTCGACCCAGCGACCTTCCGCGCGATACAGCTCTTCGATCCGTGCGCGCGCGGTGACCTCGTTCGGCAACATGCCGAGGATCCGGCGCAGCTGTGCTTCGGTCTCGCGCGGGCGCTTTTGCTCGAACCGGATGTTCGCGACCTCCATGAGGAGGTCTGCCGCGGCGTGCGCGGTCTCGGCTTGCTCGGCGAGCCCTTCGTAGAGATCGGCGAGCCGGTCCCACGCCTTGTGCTCGCTCGCGATCCGATGCAACCGCGCACGGACCTCGGCATCGCCTTCGGGCGCGCGCTTCGCGGTCCCGAATGCACGTGCGAGCGCGTCAAACGCGCGCGCGATGTCCTTGCCGCCGGTCTCCCAGACCTCGCTGGCGCGGAACAGCCAGCGCAGGCGCGCGCTCGGATCGGGTGCAGGCAGTGCTTCGTACGCGACCGCGAGCTCTTCCCACGGCGTCTCGAACACGCGGTTCGGTAGCGTCGGCAGCGGCGGCCGGCGCACCGGCGCCTGTGCCTTGCGCGGCATCGGAGGCGGCGCCGAGACGCGACGCGCGCGGGGCGCACCGGCGGTGATTTGCGGCGGGCGGGGCGGCGGTGGTGGCAACTTCGAGGGACCGGTCGCGACGCCGGGCAGGCGCGGCGGCGTGCGCGCCGGCGGACCGGGGGGAACGACCATCTTCGCGATGTCGTTCATCGACAGCGTCATCGTCGAGTTCTCGGGCGTGACGAACGGGTTCTCGCCCGTCACCTGTTGTTTGCGCGCTTCCGCCATCTCGAGCTCGGTGAGATCGAGCGGCTGGGTCGAGTCGCCGACGTGGAGCGAAGCGCCCGACAGGTCGTCGTCGCTCAACGGATCGGTCTGCGCGCGGTTCGGGATCCGCGGCCGCAGCGGTGCGGCGCGATTCGCGGACGCAACGGCATTGGCGACCGCGGCTTCGGCCTGGATCGTCGCGGACGGCGGCTCGGCCCGCGGCGTCTTGTCGGCGTCGCGGTACTTGCCGATCACGCGCGCGAGCCGCCACAGGTGCGAGGCGGTCTCGGTCTCCTCGGGCGCGAGCAGGAGCGCGATCAGGTGGGTGCGGAACGCGCGCGGCGCGTCCTTCAATTGATCCTCGATCGTCGCGGCCTTGCGGCGCAGCAGCTCGACGCGCTTCGGCGTCGTTGCAGCGCGCTCGATCAACGCGGAGTCGACCGCGATCAGGTCGTTCCACGCGCGGGCCTTGGGCGCGAGTGCTTCGAGCGCCTGGCGAACGTCGTCGCGATCCGGCGACCACGAGAACGCGGCGAGCACGTCGGCGACGGCGCCCTTGGGATCGCCGGCGCGCTCGTCGAGGATCCGCGCGCGGCGCAGGTAGAGCTCGACCCGCTCGCTCGGCGTCGCCGCGGTGAGCACGAGCTCGTACGCATCGAGCAAGTGCTTCCAGATCGGCCGTTGATCGAGCTCGGCGGCGAGGCGCTCGAGCTCCGACAGCAGCTCGGCATCGCGTGGCGCCGCGGCGAGCGCTTCGGCGAAGATCGCGATGCCGCGTGGTTTGTCACCGAGCCGGCGCTCGCACAGCTGCGCGAGCTCGCGCGACAACGCGACGAACCGCTCGGGCTCCGCAGGCACACCACCACCGGCGGCGATCAGGCGCTTGCGCTCGTCGGTGATGACCTCGGCGAGCTCGCGCCACAGGCCGTAGGCTTCGCCGGCGCGGCGAACGTCGGCGAGCGTTTGCTCGTCGGGCGCTTCGTCGTGCGCGCGCCGCCACCAGCGGAACGCGCCGCGCGGATCGCCGAGCTTGTCGGCGGTCGCGGCGGCGATGCGTTGGACGAGCGAGCGACGCTCGTCGGCGAACGTCATCGATGCTTCGGGATCGGCCGCAGACGCTGCGACGACGCGCTGGAGCATCCGCTCCAACATGACGACGTGCTCCTTCCAGCGGCCGAGCTTCGCGAGCAGGTCGGCCGCGGCCGCCTGCGCCTCGTCCTGCTCGGGATCGAGCTCGAGCACCCGACGGAACGCTTGCAGCGCGCGCGTCGGGTTGCCGAGCCGGTCGCGACAGATGAAGCCGATCTCGAGACCGCGCGAGACTTTGCGAATCGGCTCGGGCGACAGATACATCTCGCGCTCGGCGATCCGCAC
>JBDUAS010000047.1:0-37506 GCA_040004535.1 Deltaproteobacteria bacterium | reverse complement strand
CGTCACGACGAAGAAGACGTTGTTTCCGGCGGTCGTGCGCGAGCTGCTGTGGTTCTTGCGCGGCTCGACGAACATCAACGACGACCTCCACGCGCACACGCCGATCTGGGATGCGTGGGCCGACGAGACCGGCGACCTCGGGCCGATCTATGGTTTTCAGTGGCGCAACTGGGGCGGCACGGGGATCGATCAAATCCAGCAGGCGATCGATACGATCAAGCGCGACCCGATGTCGCGGCGGATCATCGTGAGCGCGTGGAACGTGGCGGACATCCCGAAGATGAAGCTGCCGCCGTGCCACGCGATGTTCCAGTTCTACGTCAACGATCGCTGGCTCGATTGCCAGCTCTATCAACGCTCCGCTGACCTCGCGCTCGGCGTGCCGTTCAATATCGCGAGCTACGCGCTGTTGCAGTCGATGATCGCGCAGGAGTGCGAGCTCGTGCCGCGGCACTTCATCCACGTGCTCGGCGATGCCCACATCTACGCGAACCACGTCGAGGGGGTGAAGACCCAGCTCGCGCGCGACCCGCTGCCGCTGCCCAAGCTGGTGCTCGCGCCGAAGAAGACGCTCGACTTGACGTTCGACGACATCAGGCTCGAAAACTATCAACATCACCCGTTTATCAAGTTCCCGATCGCCGTCTAGTTGACAGGCCTGAGCGGCGTGACTACCGGAGCTGCATGGCTTCGTGGTTGCGACGCTTCGGCGTGCGCCTGGCATTCTTTGGCGTCCTGATCGCCGGCGTGTTCGCGACGCATCTCACCCATGCGAAGCCGCGGTTGCCGTTCATCGTGCTGAGCTCGCTCGACCGCGCGTTCACGCAGGCGGAGCGAGAGCAGCCACGAGTCGCGGCGACGCACACGCTCGACGACGTGTTGAAGATCTACGAGGCGCACCTGCTCGTCATCGGCGATGCCGCGAGTGATGCGCTCGATCACGAGCTCGCCCGCCTCGAGCACGTCGCGCCGGCGCATCGCACCGCGGCGCTCGCTTGTCTCCAGCGTCACCTCGACCTCGCGCGTGCGGACCTCGTCCGCTCGGCCACGCCCGAGGAGTTTCGCGAATTCGACGCGACCTGCGAGCGCCTGCGCGAGGTTCGCCGCACGTTGTCGCAACGCGTCCTGGCGGGCTCGTTCGACACCCGCGGCTAACAGCGGCGAACTTGTCGACCCGAGTCGGCATGCGGACTTGGACGTGGCACGGGCGGTGCTGAAGCGAGTGGTCATCATGCAGACCATCCACGACGACGACCTTCGCTCCGTGATCGGCGGGGCAGGGTTCATGGACATGTTGGGGCCACTGCTCCAGAACGCGGGCCCGATCATGAACGGCATCTCGGGAATCATCTCGGCGGCGAAGGGCGGCGGCGCGCAGCCGCAAGCCGCGGCAGACCCGAGCCAGGCGGCGGCCGCACAACAAGCGGCGGCGCAACCGGCACCACCGGGTGCGGAGGCAGCAGCCGCCGCGGCTGCGCCCGGCTTCGTGCCACACCGGCATCGCCCGCGCGTGTCGGTCTCGGTCAGCTCTTTCTAGTGAGCCGTTCGATCCGGTAGCGCACGCCGTTGTCCTCGACGTTGTCTTGCTCGCCGTCCCACGACGTATCGAGCGCGAAGTCTTGATCGAGATCCGGAATGTGGGTGTCGCCGCCGCAGTGGAGCTGGACGCGCGTGAGATAGACGAAGCGCAGCTCCGGGTGCGCGAACGCGTCGCGGAAGATTTCGGCGCCGCCGACCACGAACGTGGTCTCGACGTCGGGTGCGTTCGCCGCGAGGTCGAGCGCGGCATCGAGCGAGCCCGCGACTCTCACGCCATCGGCCACCGCGTAATCGGTGCGACGCGTGATCACGAGGTTGAGCCGGCGCGGCAGCGGCTTGCCCGCGACCTCCGCCGACTCCCAGGTCTTGCGCCCCATGATCACGGCGGCGCGCTTGCCTTCGCTCGCCGCGGAGGTCACGCGTTTGAAGTGGGCGAGGTCGCCGCGCAGCTTCGGCCACGGCAACGCGTTCGCGCTACCGATCACCCAATCCAGATCCGCCGCCACGACGATGTCGAACACGCTGCGTTCTAGCACTAATTCAGGAGGGCTTCGTCGGTCGGGGCCGCGGTCTCGGCGGTGGGCTCCGCGGCGGGAGCGGGCTTCGCGGCGGACTCGGCGAGCCGCTCCTTGTTGCGCTCCATCATGAACTGCATGACGTACGGGAACCCGACCTGGATGCCATTGAGCTTCGGCGCGAGCTGCGCCTGAAGTCCGAACATGATCACCGACGCGCGCTCGACGTAGAACCAGCCCTCGGGATACGCGATCGACCGCATCAGCTCGCGCAGCTCCTCGCGCTTCATCTCCGGGTCCGCGAGCTGATCGGCGACCGCCGGATCGATCTTCGAGAAGTCCTGGATGTTGAGGTTGAGCAGCTTCTCGAAGTACTTGCGCGTCGTCCGCTCGAGCAGTGCGCGGTCGCCATCGGCCGCCATGAACCCCATCTCGTCGATGCCGCGGACGACGAGATCGTCCTTGCGAGTCATCAGGCCCTGAAGGATGTCGAACATGCCGTCGGCGAGGTTCTTGCGCAGCTCGGTCGCGGAGCCGAGATCGAGCACGACGATCCGCGCCTGGCCTTCGGGCCCGCGCTGGACGAAGAAGTTGCCGGGATGCGGATCGGCATGGAAGAACCGATCGATGAACAGCTGCTTGTAGAACACCTTGATCAGCTTCGTCGCGACCGCGTAGGGATCGAGGCCGAGCGTGTCGAGCGCGTCCTTCTTCGAGATCTTGACTCCGTCCATGAACGACATCGTCATCACGGTGCGCGTCGACCACTCCGGGTAGACCTTCGGGAACAGCACGTCCGGGTCGTTCGCGAAGTTCTTGCTCATCCGCGCGATCATCGCGGCCTCGTTGACGAGGTCGGTCTCGCGCTCGAGCATGTCACCGAGCTGTTCGTGGACGCGCTCGATCTGCTTGATCGGGACGAAGTTCTTGTAGACCTTGATCGCCCAGCCGAGGACCTTCAGGTCGACCTTGATGATCGTCGCGACCCGCGGGTAGAGGATCTTCACGGCGAGCTTGTCGCCGGCTTCGTTGCGCGCCTCGTGGACCTGACCGAGTGAGGCCGCGGCGATCGGCTCGCGCGAGAACGTCTTGAACAGTTTGTCGGGCGTCTTGCCGAACGCGCCGACGAACGTCTTGCAGATCTTGTTGTACGGCGCAGCCGGCACGTCGTCCTGCAGCGTCTCGAGCTCCGCGACGATCTCGCGCGGCAAGAACGTCCCCATCACCGACAAGATCTGGCCGAGCTTGATGTACACGCCGCGGAGCCGAACGAAGCCTTTGTACATGCGGCGCGCGTTCCTGCGATGCGTCTTCTTCCACTTCGCGGACGTATTGCAGCGCTTCGGCCACAGCCGTGCCCACGCAACAGCCCACATATAGCTGAGGAAGATGACGGCGAAGACGCGCATCGCACGGATCAGGCGAATCGCGGCCCACATCGTCGGTTACCGAGGATGTTAGCATGCACGCGTGTCGGACCTCTTCGATCGCGCAGCGAAGTTCTTTAACGATCTGCAGTCCGAAATTTGTAACGCGGTCGCGGATGTCGATAGTGCGCGCACGTTCGGTGCCGATGCATGGCAGCGGCCTGGAGGTGGCGGTGGGGTAGCGCGTGTGCTCGAGCACGGTGCGGTGTTCGAGAAGGCAGGCGTCAACTGGTCGAACGTCGACGGTGAGCTCCCCGCGGAGCTCGCATCGCACATGCCCGGTGACGGCAACGCGTTCCGCGCGGCGGGCGTTTCGCTCGTGCTCCACCCGCAATCGCCGATGGTCCCGACGACGCATGCCAACTTTCGGTGCATCGCGAAAGGCGACACCGTGTGGTTCGGCGGCGGAGCTGACCTCACGCCCTACTACTTTTTCCGGGAAGACGCGGAGCACTTTCACCGCACGCTCGCGAATGTGTGCGATCGGCACCGCCCGGTCGGTGACTACGATCGTTTCAAGAAGTGGTGCGACGAGTACTTCCTGCTCCCGCATCGCAACGAGACACGCGGGGTCGGCGGCATCTTCTTCGATTATCTGGGCTCGAAAGGCGAACCGGTCGAGCAGGTGTTCGAGATGGTGCAGGAGCTCGGGCGCGCATTCGTGTCGGCGTACGTGCCGATCGTCGAGCGTAGGCGCACGCTGCCGTTCGGCGACATGGAGCGCACCTGGCAGCTCCGACGACGCGGCCGCTACGTCGAGTTCAATTTGATCTACGACCGCGGCACGCTGTTCGGGTTGAAGACGAACGGCCGGATCGAATCGATCTTGATGTCCCTGCCACCACTCGTGCGGTGGGACTACGACGTCAGCCCACAACCGGGCTCGCCGGAAGCCGAGCTCGTGGCCCAACTGCGACCGACGAACTGGCTAGCGCGCTGAGATCGTTAAACGATCTGATTCACTAGCGAATCCGATCCCTTGAATGTCAGGGGGCCGGAGTAGGGTCCTTCACGTGAACGGGAGTCCAAGGCTAGTAGGTACGCCTTGACGCTCCGCTACCCGTAGCGTAAGGATTTATTATGGCCAAGAAGCAGACTCGTCGCAGCATCAGTGTGAGCCGCACGACGTACGAGCGGCTAAAGGCGTTCTGCGAAGCGAACAACATCTCGATGAGCCAATTCGTCGAGACCCGCGTCGGCGACTTTTTGGGCGAGGGCTCGGTGAGCATTCCGGTGCCGGCCGCTCCTCGTCCGGTCGCTCCGATGCCGGCGCCGAGCGCGCCGCGTCCGCTTCCCGCCCCGACTGGAATCAAGTCGGAGTCGCGCCCCGTGCAGCCCGCTCCGGCGGCTCCGGTGGTGCCGATGACGTCGGCCGCGGCTCGGTTCGCCGTCGAGCCACCGCCGCCGGTGATCAAGCAGAAGCAGGAACAGCCTGCACCGAAGCCGGCCGAGAAGCGCCCGGATCAGATTTTTACGTTCTGAGCGACGCGTAGCATCAACTAGCTTCTGGCCATTGAGGTGCGGTTCTCCGACGAGGACGGCGCCCAGATCGAGTACTCGTTCTGTACTCGTGTTTCGTGCAGATGCACGTGCACGTGATACGTGCACGATCGAGGGAACGCATATCCGAAAATAGAACGGGCCCTGTCAGCAGGGCCCGTTTGCTCGATCTTACCCGTGGGCTAAGCGCCGACGGGATCCGGGAGGGTTATGATTTGGCCTCCGGTGAGCTGGTACAGTGACGTTTCATGTCGTTCTTCCTCCCCTGGCATATAGCCAGAGACCGATGCACTCGGCCCGCCAGCACTATTGCAGCGGCTCCCGGCATCGGCCCTTCGTAATGGGCACTTCGGCCCGACTCGAGGCCAACAACTCGCGATGTCCAAATGGTCACCAGCGCATGTGCTCGGCGGCCAGAACCGGCCGCATGTTCATTGTATGACAGGGTTCGCGCGAGCGCCAGTGGTCGCACGCACTTCTGTGCTAATCACCGCGCCCGAAGGCATTTCATGACCACGCGCCCTACCAAGCAGCTGGACACGTTCCCCAACCCGAAGCGGGAACGCGACTACCACATCCAGTTCGACTGCCCCGAGTTCACCTGTCTGTGCCCGATCACGGGCCAGCCTGATTTCGCCACGATCCTCATCGACTACGTTCCGAACGCGCTGTGCGTCGAGCTCAAGAGTCTGAAGTTGTACCTGTGGAGCTATCGCAACGAAGGCGCGTTTCACGAAGCAGTGACGAATCAGATTTGCGATGACCTCGTCGCTGCGATCTCCCCACGCGAAATCACGGTGACCGGGAAATTCTGGATGCGCGGTGGGATCACGACGACCGTGACCGCGACGCACACCGGCTAGTCAGCTAGCGCGGGCCAGCACGAATTGGTGATCACCCAGCGTGCGCTCCGCGAACGCGGCTTCGCTGAACGCGAGGTACAGCAACCACGTGCGGATGAACGGCTCGTCGAATCCGAGTGCGCGCACGGCGGCCAGCTCGGCGACGAACCGCTCGCGCCAGATGCGTAGCGTCGGCGCGTAATCGGGACCGATGTCATCGGCGCGCGTGATCGCGAGCCCCGATGGCGCGAGTGCGGCGCGGATTGCCGCGAGCGACGGGATGCACGAGCCCGGGAAGATGTAGGTCTGCATCCAGTCGACGCGGGTGCGATATGCGGCGAACCGATCGTCGGGCATCGTGATCGACTGCAGCGCGATCCGGCCGCCGGGCGCGAGCGCGCGGGCGAGCGTCTTGAAGAAGCCGGGCAGAAACTCGTAGCCGACGGCTTCGAGCATTTCGATCGACACGATCTTCGTGAACGTGCCGGCGAGCTCGCGGTAGTCGCGATACTCGATCGCGATCCGATCGGCGAGACCGGCAGCGGCGACGCGCGCGGTCGCGAGCTCGTGCTGCTCGCGCGACACGGTGATCGCAGTGACGCGGCACCCGCGCGTACGCGCCGCGTGGAGCGCCATGCCGCCCCATCCACAGCCGACCTCGAGCAAGTGATCGGTCGCGTCGAGCGCGAGCAGCTCGCACAGCCGCTCGTGCTTCGCGTGCTGTGCGGCGGCGAGCTCGGACGCGCCGGCATCACGCGAGAATAGCCCGCACGAATACGACAACGTCTCGGGATCGAGGAACAGCCGATAGAACGCGTTGCCGAGGTCGTAGTGCGCGTGGATGTTGCGCTCGCTGCCGGTGCGCGAGTTCGCGGCCCGGCGGTGACGCACGAGCGCGGGCAACTGGGCAAGCCGGGTCAGCCGTGATTCGAACCCGCGCGCTCCAGTGCCGGTGATGAACGCACGCACGGTCGCGACGAGATCGTCGCTCGACCATTCGCCGGCGACGAACGACTCGCCGGCGCCCATCTCGCCGCGCAGCAGCATGCGCAGGAACAAGCGATCGTCGTGGATCGTCGCGCGCGCGGCCGGCGCGGCACCGGCGCCGAGCTGGACCAGCTCGCCCGACCGCAACTCGAGCTCGAGGCGCGGCCCGCTCCAGGTCGCGCGCAACCGGTGCAGCGCGGCCCATCGCAATAATTGGCCGGCCGGCGGCACCAGCCGCGGCAGCGGGACGATCAGAGGATGTGCGAGCTCGACCATCCGCGGGCACGTTATCCCGGAAACGGGGACGCTAGGGCCGACGAGCCACGGATGCGATCGGCCGATGATCGCCGCGTGGCCGGACGTACGGCACGCCCGCGAGGCGCAGCTTGAGCGCCTGCCAGTGGATCAGTCCGATCACCTGCGCGGTCATGAACGGGTAGCGTAGCGCCGCCAGGGCGAGCGAGCGATCCGAGAGCTGGGTGCGCGCGCCCGCGAACTTCGCAAAGAAGACCTGATGGCCGCGCGCGTCGCGGACGTGCATCGCGATCGCGAGCTCGTCGCCGTCGAGCGGGACCGCGAAGTCGAACTCGTAGGTGAGCTCGCCGTGAAGGAATGGGGAGACGAACAATTCACGGACATGGCGAAATCGCGCGCCCGCGCCAGCCACCCGGTGCGCCGGCCCGAGCACGTAGCGGAGGTTGCCGCCGTACGTGTTGTTGACCTCGGCGATCGCGCCGATGATCTCGCCGCGCGCGTCGTAGTCGAAGAAGAAGCTGACGGGGTTGAACAGGTAGCCGAACGCACGCAGGTTCGTGACCGCGCGCGTGGCGTGCGGCGGCGGCAACCCGTTCGCGGCGCGCAAGGCTGCGAGCTCGCCGCGGAGATCGTGCGACACGGCGCCGGTGCTCGGCGACGTTGCGGATGCGTAGTCGCGATCGCGAAACGCGAACAGATTCGCGCCACCGTGCGAGAACAGCCGGAGCTCGCGATCGAGCGTGGCGAGCTCGTCGAGATCGAGCGCCGCCATCATCACGCCGTAGCGGAAGACTCGACGCGCGTGCTCGTCGTCGCGCGCGTGGACGAGCTCGCCGCGATAGAGCGCGGAGTGAAAGCTCACGCCGGCCTCCGGATCGCGAGCTCGCCGAGCAGGCGCTGGGCCGCTTCGACCCCGGAACGCAGGCCGTCCTCGTGGAAGCCGAATCCGAAGTGCGCGCCCGCGTAGGACGTCCCGTGGGTGCCGGCCATCCGCTCGAGCTCGCCCCGTGCGGCGAGCGCGGCGCGATCGAACTGGGGATGCGCGAATTCGACCTCGTGGAGGATTCCGCGCGGCTCGCGGCGCGGGTTGAGCGTCACGAGGTACGGGCGATCGGGCAGGCCTTGCAGGCGCGTCATCGAGTACGTCACCGCGACCCGCGCGGCATCCGGGTCCGCGACGTAGTTCCACGCCGCGTGCGCCGCGGCATGGCGCGGCAGGAACTCGCGATCGGTGTGGAGCACGGTGCGATTGCGGCTGTAGCGGATCGCGCCGAGCGCGGTGCGTTCCGCCGGTGTCGGCTCGGCGAGCAACTGCAACGCGGTATCCGCGTGGGTCGCGACGATCACCCGATCGAACCGGCGCGCTCCGCCATCGGTGACGATCGAAATTCCGGCGGCGTCGCGCAGGATCGTTCGCACCGGCGTCGCGAGCTCGACGACCAGCGAGTGACGCGGTCGATGCTGCAGTTGTGCGAGCAGCGCGTCGACGTAGCGTCTGCTACCGCCGACGATCGTGTGCCACGCGAGCGGCCGATTCGGCTCCAACATGCCGTGCTGGTCGAGGAACGCGAAGTACGACAGCGCCGGGAACTCGCCGCAGCGCGCCGGCGGGAGCGACCACAGCGCGGCCGCGAGCGGGATCACGAAGTGATCGCGAACGTCGCGCGTCACGCGGCGCACCGCGAGATATTCGTCGAGCGAGCTCGTACCTAACGCGCCGGCCGCGAGATCGCGCCGTGCCTGCGCGAGAAACCGCACCACGCGCACGAGGAACCGCCAGTGGCGCGGGTCGAGGATGTTGCGCCGGTCCGCGAACATCGCAGCCAGCGACGCGCTGCCCCATTCGCGCGAGCCGTCGGCGACGGAGAACGCCATCTCGGTCGGGCGCGATGCGACGCCAAGCCGGTCCAGCAACGCGCAGAACAACGGATAGTGCTCGCGGTTGTGAACGATGAAGCCCATGTCGACGGGACCGTCGGCGGTGTCGACCGTGTAGACGTGACCGCCCGCGCGCGGCGCCGCCTCGAACATGGTCACGTCGTGCGCGCCGGCGAGCACGTCCGCCGCACCGAGGCCGGCGATGCCGCTGCCGACGATCGCGATCCTCATAGCTTCGCCAACGCGGCGCGCGCGGGTTGGAGTTGAGCGGGTGCGAGCTGCACCGCCGTCCCGATCGCGAGTGCGCGCTCGAGCACCGGGCGCGCATCGGCCGGCTTGCCGAGGGCGGCGAGCGCACGGCCGAGCACCGCGAGCGGCCGCCACAGCTCCGGGTTGTCCTTGCCACCGGCGGTCTCGAATCCGCTGATCGCGAGCTGCGCGTACATCTCCGCGTCGGCGGGCTTGCCCTCGGCGAGCGCGAGCTGGGCGCGCGAGGTCTGGGTGATCGGCAGCGTGGTCGAGTGTAGCGCCATTTCCTGCGCGAGCAGCTCGTCGAACAGCACGCGCGCCTCGGCGAGCTTGCCTTCGGCGACCACCGCGTCCGCGCGATCGGTCGCGACGACGTGATAGTCGGGGCTGTCCTTGCCCGGAATCCCCGCGGCGAGCACGAGCGCGCGTTCGAGCATCGCGCGGCCCTTCGCGGGGTCGTCGGTCTGGGTCAGGAACACGCCGTAGTTGTCGAGCGTCGGTACGAGCACCGGACTTGCCGTCCCGAACAACTTCTCGCGCAACCGGAGCGCCTTCGCGAACGTCGTGCGGGCTTTGTCGAGCTCGCCCATGAAGTGGTAGCAGACCGCGAGGTTCGACAGCGTGAGCGCGACTTCCGGATATGCCTCGCCGACGAGCTGCGCGCGGACCGAGAGCGCGTGCTCGTAGTGCGGCGCGGCCTTCGCGTACTGCAGCGCGCGCGCGAGCGTGCCGGCGAACAGGATCTCGTGTCCGAACAGAACGCCGCTATCTTTTCCGTATTCGGTCTCGCTCGCCGCGAACGATGCTTCGCCCGCGGCGACCGCAGCGGTAACGTTACCGTCGAGGATATCGAGCACGGCTTCGATCAGCTTGAAGTCAGATTCGAGCACGTGGTCGAGCCCGACCCGGCGCGCGGCAGCCATCGCGAGGCCGAGCCACACGCGCGCTTCGCCCGGCTTCGGCGGCTGTGCTTCGATCGCGAGGTTCGCGAGCGCGACGCCGGCCTTCGCGACGAGGTCATCGCGCTGCGCGGTCTCGGCCAGCCACACCGCTTCGGTCAAGGTCGCGACCACGGCGGTGTTGTTGTTCGCGCGCTGCACGCCTCCTTGTACGGTCAACGCCTCCGCGAGGATCGGGGGAAACGCGGCGGCCTTCGCGAGCGCGGCGGCCTTGTCAGCGGCGATGCTCGCGGGGAAATCGCGCGACACGATCGCGTCGGCTTTGGCCTCGGCTAGCAGCTGGCGGATCGCCGGCAGCTTCGGCGCGACTTCGGGCGGCGGCGTGGTCGGCGCGCGCAACACCCGGATGTTCGCGCAGCGCGACACCTTGTCGAGCGCCTCGACGACGTCCCCGGCCTTGACGATCACGAGCTGATTCGGCTCGGCGAGCAGCTTGGTCAGCGCGCCGAGCTCGACGAGCTCCTGGTCGAGACATGCCTGGCGCAGGGTCAGCACGTCCTCGGTTTGATCGCGGCGCACGCGGGTCGCCTTGCAGCTCTCGGTCGACATGTCGACCCACGCTTGCGAGTAGTGATCGAGCGCCGGCGCGAGCTCGGCGTACGCTTTGGCCGCGAACGGCAGCCTGCTCGCGAGGTAGGCGGTTTGAATCTTCGCCTTGGTCGGCGCATCCCACACCCCGGTGAGGCGATTCTCGATGTCCTGACATGGCGCGGCCGCATGCGGTGACACGAGGCGCGTCGCGACGACAATCGCGGCGACCGTGACGACCGCACCGAGCCCGATCGCGATTCGCCGGCGCGGGGCGGTCGGATCGACCGCGAGTGCGGCGAGCAACTCGTCCATCGAGCCGAATCGCTTAGCCGGATCGATCGCGATCGCGCGCAACGCGACGTCGCCGACGCGCGCCGGCACGGTCGCGGGCATCGCCGGCGGCGGCGAGTCCTTCGTCGGCACGAGCTCCTTCGCGTACGGTCGCTTGCCGGCCAGCGCCTCGTACAAGACGACACCGAACGAGAATTGATCGCTGCGCGCGTCGGCGCTGTCGCCGTCGAACAGCTCGGGTGCCATGTACGCGGGCGTGCCGATCACCCCGTCGACGACGGTCAGATCGCTCGCGGTCGGGACGAGTGGGTCGTGCTCGCCGGGCGGTGGAAGCGTGTCGCCGCGGCGGTGGCTCGCGAGCCCGAAGTCCATCACGCGCACGCGGCCGTCCTTGCCGACGATCACGTTTTCGGTCTTGAAGTCACGATGCACGAGCTTCGCGTGGTGCGCGGCGGCGAGCCCTGTACCCGCGGCGAGCATGACGTCGCGAACTTCGCGCCACGAATGCTTCTGTGCGAGCCACGCGCGCAGCGTGATGCCGTCGACAAGCTCCATCGCGACGAACACCTGATCGTCGCTGACGACGCCGACGTCATGCACGATGACGACGTTCGGATGCGACAGTTTCGCCATCGCCTGTGCTTCGCGGACCAGCCAGGTTGGATCGCCGATCGTGGTTCCGGTCTGCGACCGCGTGTGCAGCAGCTTCAACGCGACCATGCGATCGAGCTCGGGATCGAACGCGCGATAGACGACGCCCATGCCGCCTTCGCCGATCCGATCGAGCACGACGTAGCGACCGATGGTCGTACCGCGCTCCAGGTACTTCCTCGCTTGGATGTCGCTCATGGCCGCGGCTCGACGAGGTTCGCATATCCGCGTACGCTGCCCAAGCATCGTGGTTACCGAGGTCGAGCTCGCCGATCAAGCGTGTCTGCTCGTGCGGCCGCGAGGTGCTCGCGCGTTGTACGTGCTCGCTCACGGTGCCGGCGCTGGGATGCGCCACGAGTTCATGGACGAGATCAGCGACGCACTCGGCGAGCGAGGGATCGCGACCCTGCGCTACCAGTTTCCGTACATGAGAATGGGGCGCGCGCGGACCGACAAGCCGGAGGTCGCGGAAGCGAACGTCCGCGCCGTATGGAACGCGGCCGCGAAAAAGTTTCCAAAGCTGCCGCGGTTCGCGGGTGGCAAGTCCTATGGCGGGCGAATGACGGTGCGCGCGCATGCCACCGAGCCGTTGGTCGGAGCGCGCGGCTTGATCTTTCTGGGTTTCCCGCTGCACCCGCCGGATAAACCGGGGATCGAGCGCGCGGAGCATCTTCCGATCGCGACCGGGCCGCTGTTGTTCCTGACCGGTGCGCGCGATGAATTCGCACGACTCGACTTGCTCCGGCCGGTCGTGAAGCAGCTCGGCTCGCGTGCGACACTCGAGATCTTCGAAGGCTCGGATCACGGGTTCACGCGGCCGAAAGGCGCGATCGACAGGCTCGCGACGACCGCGACCGTGTGGATCGATCGAATGCTTGACAGCTGAAGCGTCGCGGCGATCATGGGCCGCGTGTGGACGAGTTACTCCGCGCGGCACGCAGCCCAGTTGATCGGGTTGGCGGAGTCGGTCGTCCGCAGCTGCATTCGCGACGGCCTGGTCGGCACGCCGGGCGCGGTGCCGGCACAGCTGACGTTTCGCGACCTCGCGGCGCTCCGCATGGTCAAGGCGCTGGTCGCCGCCGGGATGCCGCTGCCGCGCGTGCGCAAGGAGCTCGTCGCGATCGCGACTGCATTGCCGGCGGGCACGACGCTCGCCGAGGTCACGGTCGAGGCGCACGACGGTCACGTTCACGTTCGCGGCACGCCGGTCTCGCACGCGGGTCAGCTGTCGCTCGCGCTCGATCCGCTCGCGCGCGCGGCGGCGCCGATCAGCGAGATCCGCGAGCTGCCGCGCGCACCCGATGCGCCGGTACCGGTCGCGGTCGCACCGGCTACGGCGGATCAATGGCTATCGCGTGCGCAGACGCTGGAAGAGCGCGACCCGGTGGCGGCGATCGATGCGTATCGCCGGTCGTTGCGGCTGCGCCCGGATTGTACCGAGGCGTGGATCAACCTCGGCCGGTTGTTCGCCGAATCGAGTGATGCCGAGGCGGCGCGTGATTGCTTCAAGAGCGCGCTCGACCTCGACCCCGCGGACGCGACGGCGTTCTACAACCTCGGGGTCCTCGCGCAGGACGCCGGCCGCGAGAGCGAGGCGATCGAGCTCTATCGCAAGGCGCTCGAGCTCGATCCGCAGCTCGCCGAGGCGCACTACAACCTCGCTACGCTGTTCGATCAGTCGGGTGATTCGCGCTCTGCGATCCGTCATATCAATGAATATCGGAAGCTGACCCGCTAGAGACTCTTGTGGACGGTGTAGCCGTCGATGCAGTCGAGGTACGCATCGCACGTGCGCTTCGGTTCGCACTTCTCGTACATCCTCACGGTCTCGCTGTCGCTCGCGCACGAGGCGACGTCGCGGCGATCGCGCGCCATCTGACGGGTTTCGGGGCCGAACATCTCGCCGAGGCAGCGCTCGAAGTGCTCGGACGCTTGCTCGCAGACTTCGCGCGCCGGTTTGTTGCCGCAACCGGTGAGCGTTAGTGCGGCAAGGACGAACATCCGCTTCATGTGAGGTCGAGCGGCGGCGGTTTGTCCGGTCGCGCGGAATCTGTCCGAATTTGTAACCGTCCCTGTTCGGATCAGTGAAGTCGCGACGTTACGGATCGGAATTTGTGTACTTGGTTACCGTCCCCATTTCGGAGAGGCGGCGCTCGAGGAAGCGGCGCTCGGGATCACTACCGACGAGGGCTAGCGCTTGGCGATAGGCTTTGGCGGCCTCGGCGCGCCGATCGAGGCGGCGGAGCAGGTCGGCGCGCGCGGCATGCCACAGGTGGTAGTCGGCGAGCTTGGTGCGAAGCGGGTCGACGAGCGCGAGACCCGCGGCAGGACCGTCGGCCATCGCAACGGCGACGGCGTGGTTGAGCGCGACGATCGGGGAGGGCGCGCGGCGGTAGCGCTCGGCGTAGAGCGCCACGATCTGGGCCCAGTCGGTGTCGGCGGCGCGCTGGGCCGAGCAGTGGAGTGCGGCGATCGCGGCTTCGAGCGCGTAGGGGCCTCCACCGCCGCGGAGCGCGAGCGGGACGAGCGCGAGGGCTTCGCGGATCTGAGCGCGATCCCAGCGCGAGCGATCTTGGTCTTCGAGCAAGACGACGTCGCCGGCGTCGTCGGTGCGAGTCTCGCGGCGCGCGTCGTGGAACAACATCAGCGCGAGCAGGCCGCGCGGATCTGGATCGTCGGGGATGAGCTCGACGAGGAGGCGGCCGAGTCGGATCGCTTCGTGGCAGAGATCCTTGCGCAGCCACTCGTCGCCCGCGGTCGCGGCGTAGCCCTCGTTGAAGATCAGATAGATCACGGACATCACCGTCGCGGTCCGCTCGGCGAGCTGGCTCTGCTCGGGTACCTCGTACGGAATGCGCGCGTCGCGGATCTTGGTCTTCGCGCGGACGAGGCGCTGCGCCATCGTCACCGGCGAGGTCAGAAACGCGCGCGCGATTTCTTCGGTGGTGAGGCCGCCGAGCGTGCGCAACGTCAGTGCGACCTGCGCTTCGTTCGCGATCGCGGGGTGGCAGCACGTGAACATCAGGCGGAGCCGATCATCTTGGACTGCGGGCGCGTCGAGCTCGATCGCGGCGTCGGCGACCTCGGGCGGCGGATCGTCGGCAGCGATCAGCTCGCGCAACCGTGCGCGGCGGCGGATCTGATCGATCGCCTTGTGGCGCGCGACCGTGACCAACCAGCCGCGCGGCTCGGCCGGCGTGCCTTCACCTGGCCAGCGCTGCAGCGCGGATGCGAACGCATCCTGGACGGCTTCAACGGCGAGCTCGAAGTCGCCGTTGCACACGCGGATCGTCGTCGCGAGCACGCGCGCACGCTCGGCGCGAAACACGTCGGCGATCGCGGCGGCGCCCAGCATGGCTCACATCGGCAGCGACACGATCGGGCGAACCTCGACCGTGCCGTTGCGCGCACCGGGCAAACGCGCGGCGATCGCACGCGCAGCTGCCATGTCGGGCGCTTCGATCAAGAAGTAGCCGCCGAGCTGCTCGCGAGTCTCCGCGAACGGCCCGTCGGTGATGTGAGTCTTGCCTTCGCGGACGCGCACGCTCGACGCGGTCTCGGTCTGCTGGAGCGGGTTGCCGCCGACATAGATCTTGTCGCGTACTAGCTCGCCGACGAGCTGCCGGTACTCGGTGTGGAGCGCATCGCAGATGTCGGCTGGTGCATTCCAGCGCGCCTTCTCGTCGTCGTAGATCAACAGGAGGTACTGCATCGCTACTCCGCGTCGTAGATCGGCCGGATCTCGATCGAGCCGGTCTTCGCACTCGGGATCCGCGCGGCGATCGCGGTCGCCTCGTCGAGGTTCTTCGCGTTGATGAGGTAGTAGCCGCCGAGCTGCTCGCGGGTCTCGGCGAACGGACCGTCGGTGATCTGCTGCTTGCCTTCGCGGATCCGCACGGTCGTCGCGCGATCGATGTTGTGCAGGCGGTTGCCGCCGACCAGATGGCCGCTCTTCGCGACCTCGGCGCTGAACGTGTTGTACGCGCCCATGAACGCACCGAGCTCTTCCTTCGGCATGATCTCGAACTGCTTCTCGTTGTCGTAGATCAGCAACAGGTATTGCATGACGTCACTCCTTTTCGCCCAAAGGACGAACGGGAGCCACGCCGATCGACAACCTTCGTAACGGCGCGTCGCGTCAGCCGAATCCGAGCAGGCGGCCGACCTGGTAGACCAAAAAGCTCACGATCCACGCGAGCACGGTCATGTACGTGAACAGGAACAGCGGCCAGCGCAGCCCACCGCTCTCGCGCCGGACGACCGCGAGCGTGCTCATGCACTGCATCGCGAGCGCGAAGAACACCATCAGCGACAGGCCGACCAGCGGTGGGTACGCGCTCCGGCCGTCGGTGGTCTTCGCGGTCTTCAGCGCCTTGCGCAGCGGCTGCGAGTGCTCGTCGGCATCCGTGCCGACCGCGTAGACGATGCCGAGCGTCGACACGAACACCTCGCGCGCGGCGAATGCGCCGACGAGGCCGATGCCGATCTTCCAGTCGAAGCCGAGCGGTTTGATCGCCGGCTCGATCGCGTGACCGATCCGGCCGCCGTAGCTGTTCTCGAGATGGGACGCTTGCTCGTGGGCGACGAGCGCGGCCTTCGCGTCGTCGTCCGGCGCGTGCGCGATCAGCGTCGCGTAATCCGGCGCGCTCTCGGGCAGCTCGCGCGGGAAGTAGAGCAGGGCCCACAACGCGATCGAGCACGCGAGGATCACGGTGCCGGCCTCGCGAAGGAACATCGACGACTTCCCCCACATCATGCGCAGGACGTCGCGTATGCGCGGGAACCGATACGGTGGCAGCTCGATGATGAACGGCAGCCGCTTCGCCTTGAGCGGCTTCACGGTCTTCGACATCACCCACGCGGCGACGAGCGAGGTCGCGACGCTGAACGCGTACATCCCGACCATCAACAGGCCCTGGGTCACGCGCGAGCCCGGGATCAACGCGGCGATGATCAGCGTGTACACGGGCAGGCGTGCCGAGCACGTCATCAGTGGCACGACGAGCATCGTGAGCAGCCGATCGCGGCGGCGCTCCATCGTGCGCGTCGCGGTGATCGCGGGGACCGCGCACGCGAACCCGAACAGCATCGGCACGAACGCGCGCCCGTTCAGGTTCATCGACCGCATCACGCGATCCATGAGGTACGCGACGCGCGCGAGGTAGCCGCAGTCCTCGAGGAAGCCGAGGAACAAGAACAGCATCAGGATCTGGGGCAGGAACACGAGCACCGCGCCGACGCCGGCGATCACGCCGTCGACGAGGAAGTCGGTGAACATGCCCGTGCCGAGCAGGTGGCGCAGGACGCCGCCGAACGCCTTGAACATGTGATCGATGCCGTCGATCATCGGCGCTGCCCACGCGAACAGCGACATGAACAGGATGCTCATGATCGCGGCGAACACCGCGAAGCCGGCCGCGCGATGGAGCAGCACGCGATCGATTCGCTCGGTCAACGAGCGATCGGGATGGGTGTGCGCGAGCTTTGGAATCTCGCGATCGAGCCACGCCCAGCGGGCGAGCACCGGTTCGTCGTCGAGCGCGAACTGTTGCGCGAGCACGGTCCCACGAAAGTCAGGAGGCACGCCGACGAGCTCGTCGGCCTCGTGCTCGCTCGCGTCGAAGCAGGTCAGCGCCCAAACCGCGATCGCGTCGTCGCCGGCGGGCAGCTCCGCGCTTGCGGCCCCCGAGGGCACTTGCTCGCCTGTCGGCTTGCTGGCGTAGCGTGCGCTCGATCGCCAGCTCGCGGGCAGCGCCGCGCGCACGACATCGAGCTGGACGCGCAAGGTCGCCGACGGTGTCCACACCCAGTGTGCGCGGCGTGCGGAACGCGCGGCGCGATCGATCGCGACGAGCAACTCGGGCAAGCCGCGCTTCGTGCGCGCGGTGACCGGCACGATCTCGCAGCCGACGAGCTCGGAGAGGGCGCGCGCATCGGGTGCGGCGGCGCCAGCCTCGTCGACCATCGTCAATGCGCCGACGCAGCGCGCGCCGAGCTCGCGGCACTGCAGCAGCAAGTAGACCGAGCGTGCGAGCTGGGTCGCGTCGAGACAGACGACGACGACATCGGGCGCTTGCTGGCCGGCGAGCCCGGCGAGCGCGTCGAACGTGATCTGCTCGTCGGCGCTGCGCGCGTTGAGGCTGTACGTGCCGGGCAGATCGTGGAGCTCTGCGGGACCGGCCGGTAACGTCAAGCCACCGGTGCGGCGCTCGACCGTGATGCCGGGATAGTTCGAGACCTTCGCGGACAGGCCGGTCAGCGCGTTGAACAGCGTCGTCTTGCCGACGTTCGGATTTCCCGCGAGCGCGATCGAGAGCCGTGCGCCACGGACACTGGGTGCGGCGAGGTTGGGTTCGCAGCAGTCGTCGGTCACGAATTGCTCGCGGCGGGGGAGGCAGGCTCGACCGCGATCTGCGCGGCTTCGGCTTTGCGGATCGACCACTGGCCGTGACGGACCTCGATCCGTAACGGATCCCCGAGCGGCGCGATCGTCACCACGCGGACCGTCACGCCAGGCACGAGACCCATCTCGAGGAGCCGGCGGCGGAACGCGCGGGCGCCTGCGATCGCCCGCACCTTGACCGAGCGCCCCAACGGGATCTCTGCGAGGGACGACGGCATCCACCATCGATACCACTTTTGAAAATCGTTTTCAAACTCGATTTCAATCACAGCCGACCTATGTGCGCGAGATCGCTTTGCACCTAGGAATGTCGCTTCGCCTGGCCGCGATGCTACATTCGAGATCACGGGATGGAGTCGTCGCAGACGCTACTGCTAAACCAGGGATTTGAACCGATCAAGGTCATCTCCTGGCAGCGCGCCATCACTTTGCTGTTCCTCGGCAAGGTGGAAGTGCTCGAGGAGTACGGCCACAACATCCGCTCGGTCACGATGGTGATCAAAGTCCCGGCCGTCGTTCGCCTGTTGCGGGCGTTCCGCCGCCACGCGCGGCCCGTGAAGTTCTCGCGCGTCAACATCTACGCGCGCGACAACTATCGCTGCCAGTACTGCGGCAAGAAGGCGCCGATCAGCGACCTCACGTACGACCACGTGTTGCCGCGATCGCAGGGCGGCTTGACCGAGTGGACGAACATCGTGTCGTGCTGCTACCTGTGTAACCGCAAGAAGGGCGGCCGCACGCCGCACGAAGCGGGCATGAAGTTGCTCGCCGCCCCGACGCAACCCAACTGGGTGCCCGCGGTCGCGATCCGGATCTCGCTGCGCTCGGTTCCGGAGGCCTGGCAGGACTACCTGTACTGGACCGGCGAGCTCGACGGCGCCGGCACGTAACCCGGTAGGCGTCGCGTGCGGATCGTGTTTGTCTGCCTCGGCAACATCTGTCGGTCCCCGACCGCCGAGGGTGTGATGCGCCACGCGGTCGAAGCTGCAGGACTCGGCGACACGGTCACGCTCGACAGCGCCGGCACCGGCTCTTGGCATGTCGGCGAGCCACCCGATCCGCGCTCGCGTCGCGCCGCGAAGAAGCGCGGCTACGATCTCGAGCCGCTGCGCGCGCGTCAGTTCGGCATCCAGGACTTCGCTGACTTCGATCTCGTCGTCGCGATGGATCGCCAGAACCTCTCCGCGATCCAACGGCTCGCGGAGCTAAGCCCGGGACCGCTTCCGGAGATCCGGTTGATGCGCTCGTTCGATCCGAGTGCACCGCCGGGCGCCGAAGTGCCCGATCCGTATTCCGGTGGCGCGACCGGCTTCGAGGAAGTGCTCGATATCTGCGAGCGTGCTTGCGAGGGTCTCGTCGAGCACGTCCGCGCTAGTCGCGCTTCGAAGTGATCCGGATCCCCGCGAGCACCGCGAATTCGTAGCTCGCGAACGACGCAGGCACGCCAGCGGCCTTCGAGCCGATGATCTGGCTGTCGCGTGCGGTGCTGATCGGAATCGCGACCTCGCCGCCGACCTGCACGCCGATGCCGGCGTCGTACCAGAGGCCCGCGGCAGGCTCGAACGCGAGCGCGCTGATCTGTTCGGATCGATACGACGCGTTGCCACCGGTGGGCATGTCCCAGTTGACGAACATCGTGTCGAGGCCGATGCCGAACCGGACAGCGAGCGTCAGGTGGGGCACGACCTCGTCCTCGTAGAACGCGTGCGCGAGGAACCGCAGCCGCAAGATCGACAGCTTGTAGGTCCCGGATGGTGAGACGAGCCCGAGCGGGTCGAGCGCCTCCCCCGAGCCGAGTACACCGAAGTGCTCGCCGAGATGCCAGGCGACTCCGCCGAACAACGCCGGACTGCCGGTGGTCGCGCTCTTCCACGCGCTATCACCGACCGGGAGATGCCCGCCAGCGGCGAGCTCGAACGAGGCGAAGTCATCCGCGTGCGCGAGCGGCCCCAACCCCAACAACGCCACCACGATGATTCGCACTACGAGGGAAACGATACCGGAGCGCGCGGCGCGGTGCTACGTTTTGGAACGTGAGCTGCTCGTTGCGAATGTCGATGTCCACGTGCTCGTCGAGCACTGGGCATCGCTGCGCGCTGTGAGCTAACGCGCCGAGCGGCTGCCCTCGTGGGTAGCCGCATGTTGCGCTTCGCGCGAGGGCGGCCTTCGGCACATCCCGGAGGATCGCCATGACTGTTTCCACTTCTTCGTTCATCACGACTGCCATTCCGTTCGTCAACGCGCGGCCGCACCTCGGCTTCGCCTACGAGCTCGTTCTCGCCGACATCCTCGCGCGCCATCACCGCCTGCGCGGGCGCGACGTCTGGTTCACGACCGGCACCGACGATCACAGCCTGAAGAACGCCGTCGCCGCCGCGCGTGAAGGCGTGCCGACTCGAGAGCTCGTCGATCGCAACGCCGCTGCGTTTCGTGCGCTCGCACCGCTCCTCGGCTGCACGCCAGATGACTTCATCCAGACGTCGCGCGATCCGCGCCATCGACCTGCGGTCGAGCGGCTGTGGCGCGCGTGCGCGGCCGACCTCTACAAGACGGCATGGCAGGGCAGGTATTGCGCCGGTTGCGAAGCGTTCGTCGACGACTACGTCACGGTCTGCGAGGAGCACGGGACCGAGCCGGAGCCCGTGCACGAGGACAACTGGTTCTTCCGGTTGTCGCGCTATCGCGAAGCGATCCGTGCCGCGATCGAATCGGGTCGATTGCGGATCGTGCCGGACGCGGCGCGCGCCGAGACGCTCGCGTTTCTCGCGGGCGACGTTCGCGATCTCAGCGTCTCGCGGATCGCCGAGCGGTCCGGTGGCTGGGGCCTGCCGGTGCCCGACGATCCGAGCCAGATCATCTACGTGTGGTTCGACGCGCTCGTGAGCTACCTGAGCGTGCTCGACGGCCAGGACGATCGCTGGCACGCGGGCGAACGCACGCACGTGATCGGCAAAGGCATCACGCGCTTTCACACCGTGTATTGGCCCGCGTTCTTGTTGTCCGCCGGCCTGGCGCTGCCGGATCGGATCGCAGTGCACGGCTACCTCACGATCGACGGCGAGAAGATCTCCAAGTCCGGACGCACGGTAGAGGTCGGCCCGTTCGGCGAAGCCTGCGGCGTCGATCCGCTGCGCTGGTACTTCGCGCGCAACTGCCGCACGCGTGTCGACTCGGACGTTCGCATCCCCGCCGTGCTCGCGGCGCACGATCGCGATCTCGCCGATCGGCTCGGCAACCTCGTGCATCGCTGCGCGACGCTCGCGCACCAGGTCGGTGATGGTCATGTGCCTTTCGCGGCCGAGGACGATCCACTCTCGGCGGTGATCGCGGCACTGCCCGCACGCATCGATGCCGCGCTCGATGCATTCCTCGTCGACGAAGCCGCGGCCGCGATCGTCGACGTGCTCGATGCCGCGAACCGCGCGCTCGACGCATCGGCGCCATGGCGTCTCGCGAAGACTGATCGCGCCGCGGCGCTTTGCGCGCTCGCATCGCCAATCGCCGCGGCGCGCGCAGCAGCGGTCGAGCTGTCACCATTCGTACCGGGCGTGTCTCGAACGATCCTGGAGCGGCTCGGCGATCCGGGGGGCGTGATACTGCGAGGTCCGCCGCCACTGCCGCGACTAGTGTCGGACACGAGAGGCGCGAAGTGAGCCGGGATCGAGGTGCGATCCGCGTTTGCCCCACGTGGGACTGAACGTGATCGCTCACCGGCGACTCGGGCGGGTGCGCGACCGTTGAAACGACCTAATGGCGCGCGCCATCGCGTGGAAACAACGTAACCATCGGGTCGTGAACGAACGCGAGCTCGCAGCGGCGCTTGGTGCCGAGGTCGCGCGGGCGACACCCGTCGCGGGCGGTGACATCAACGAAGCGTTCCGCGTCGAGCTCGGTGATGGTCGTGTCGTGTTCGTGAAGTCGCAGACGCGCGACCTGCCGGGATTGTTCGAGGCGGAAGCGGCGGGACTCGAGTGGTTGCGCGCGGGCTCCAAGAGCTTGTGGATTCCGCGCGTGCTCGGGTTCGGCGACCACTGGCTCGTGCTCGAGTGGATGGAGCTCGCGGGAAGACCGGATCCGGCACGGTTCGGGCGTGGGCTCGCGGAGCTCCATCGGAGCGGGGCACCGAGCTTCGGGCTCGAGCGGCTGAACTATCTGGCGACGCTCGAGCAGGACAACACGGCGGAGGCCGACTGGCCGACGTTCTACGTCGAACGCAGGCTCAGGCCGCTATGCGCGCGCGCGAAGCTCGGCCTCGATCGCGAGCTCGACCAACTAAGAGAGCGCGACGTGTTCGGCCCGGCCGAGCCACCGGCGCGTCTGCACGGCGATCTGTGGTGGGGTAACGTCGCGGCGTCCAAAGGCGAGCCCGTCGTGATCGACCCTGCCGTCTACGGCGGCCACCGCGAGATCGATCTCGCGATGCTCGCGCTGTTCGGCGGATTGCCCGACGCGCTCGTGAACGCATACGAGGAGGTCACGCCTCTCGCCGCGGGCTGGCGCGATCGGATCGCGCTGCACCAGCTGTATCCGCTCGCCGCGCACGCGTGTCTGTTCGGCGGCGGCTACGGCGCGCAGGTCAAGCGCGCGCTCGCTACTTACCTGCGGTGACCGCGTTGTTCTGACCGAGCGAGGACACCGCAGGCTTGCCATTGGCACCCGCGCTCTTCTTGTACGCAACCTTGTTAGCGGAGCCGGTGACGCTGACGGTGTCGAGGTTGTCGGCGGTGATCACGTTCGACGAGCCGTTGATCGTCAGGGTCACGACGTTCTCCACGGTGAGCGTGTTGTGGCCGCCGTTCACGGTGATGTCCTTGCACGCGCCTTTGAACGTGTACTTGCCGTTGCCGTGCGTGATCGTGACCGACGCGTCTTTGGCGCAGTCCCAGGTCGCCGACTTCTCGCTGGTGAACGACTTGTCTGCCATGGCGACCGAGCACGTGAGCAACAGCGCAGCGATGACGAGCTTCATTTCTTGTCCTTCGGCACGGAGATCTTGTTGTTCGTACCCGGGTTCGACGATGTCCCGGGCCGTTTCTTCATCGTCACGGTGCTCTCGTTGCCGGGCACGAGCAGCGCGTCAGCACTATTCGCAGTCACGGTGTTCGTGTTGCCGTTCACGCTCGACGTCGAGTTGCCGTTGATCGAGATCGCCTTGCACGTGCCGGTGAACGTGTACTTCCCGGCCTTCCCATCGATCGAGACCACACCATCCTTCGCGCAATCCCACGTGCCGCCTTTGGCTTCGGTGTAGTGCTGGTCGGCGAACGCCATGTGAGTCGCACACACCATCAACACGCTGACGAGGGCTCTCTTCACGGCTGGGATCGTAGCGTATAAGTGCGCAATGGCCGAGCTGGCAAACATCGCAACCGCCGCCCGCGTGCTCGCCGAGCGCGCCGTCGAGGCGGCCCGCACGCTGACTCGCAACGGCGAGGCCGCCGACGATCATCAAGTGGTGGTGGAGCGCGTCGCGTATGCGGCGACCGAAGCGCGCGTGATCGCGGAGCTCGCGGAAGTTCCCGCGGGACTCGCGGCAGCGGCGCTCGTCGCGGCGGCGGACCTCGCGCAGAGTCTGCGCAATCGGCTCGAATCGATCGCGCCCGCGCTCGGCCTTCCCGAGCCGCGTTACGACGACGCCGCGCGAGCGGTGATCGCGCAAGCCACCGGACCGGATCCGGTGAGCGCGGTCGGCGCCGATGCGATCACGAGCGGCGGCCGGCTCGCATGGCCCCTCGACGAAATCCTCGACGAAGTGCGAGCCAACGTCCGTGCGTTCGCCGAGCGCGAGGTCGCACCGAACGCCGAGCGCATCCATCATCACGACGAGCTCGTGCCCGAGCGGTTCATCTCCGAGATGGCGAAGCTCGGCTACTTCGGCCTGTCGATTCCGGAGAAGTACGGCGGCAACGAGCTCGGCAACCTCGCCATGATCCTCACGACCGAGGAGCTGTCGAAGGCATCGCTCGCAGCCGCGGGGTCGTTGATCACGCGGCCCGAGATCCTCGCGAAGGCGCTGCTCGCGGGCGGGACCGAGGAGCAAAAGCAGTCGTGGCTGCCGAAGCTCGCCTCCGGCGAGATCATGGCCGCGATCTCGGTGACCGAGCCCGATACCGGATCGGACGTCGCGTCGCTCGCGTGTCGGGCCGAGAAGACCGACGGCGGCTATCTGATCACCGGCGCGAAGGCATGGTGCACGTTCGCCGGCCGCGCCGATGTGATCGCGCTCCTCGCACGCACCGGCGACGCCGGCACCGGCTCGCGCGGACTGACCTTGTTCGTCGTCGACAAGCCGCGGTTCGAGGGCCATGACTTCGCGACTTCGCAACCGACCGGCGGCACGCTCTCCGGCAAGGCGGATCGCACGCCCGGATATCGCGGCATGCACTCGTTCGGTCTCGCTTTCGATCGCTGGTTCGTGCCCGACTCTCACGTGGTCGGCGGTGAGGCAGGACTCGGCCGCGGGTTCGCGCTCCAGATGACCGGGTTCGCGGCCGGCCGGCTCCAGACCGGTGGTCGGGCCTGTGGCGTGACCTCCGCCGCGTTGGAGCAGACCGCCCGCTATGTCGCCGAACGGCGCCAGTTCGGAAAGCCGATCGGCGACTACGGCCTGACGCGTTATCACCTCGGCCGGATGGCCGCCCGGCTCGTCGCAGCGCGGGCGATCACCTACGCCGCCGCTCGGGCGATGGACGCCGACGAGCGCGCGGCCGCGCCTATTGCCGCGATGGCCAAGCTGTTCTCGTGTGACGTCGCGGTCGAGGTCACCCAGCTCGGCCAGCTGCTCCACGGCGGCTGGGGCTACGCGGAGGAGTACCCGATCAGCCGGTATGTCGCCGACGCCCAGGTCCTGCCGATCTTCGAAGGCGTGAAGCCGATCCTCGCGCTCAAGGTCGTCGGCCGATCACTGCTCGCGCGCTAGCTATCAATTGGCCGAACGCCTCGTTATGATGGGCGTATGCGCAAAGTCCTTGCGTGGCTAGGGGCAGCCACGCTGTTACTCGTCTGCTCGCTCGCGAGAGGCGATGGCGGGACGTCACTGAAACCATATGTCACGTTGATCCTCGACACGTCGGGATCGATGAGCGAAGCGACAGGCTTCGGTCCACCGACGTGCGGCAACCACTGTTCGACGAGCACGAACACGCTGTGTCACGTCAACGGCGATTGTCCTGCGAGCGAGACCTGCGTCGCGCCGCCGGATCAAAAGTTTTTCCATGCGAAGTGCGCGATCAACAACATCGCGAACAGCTACGGCGAGATCGTGTTCGCGCTCGCGCGCTATCGCGCGACCCAAGCCGGCACGGTGTCGGGCACGTTCCCGAACGGATGCACCGATAGTGGCGGCACGTGCAGCGCGGCCGACAACAACTTCGAGCTGCTGACCGGCCTCGTCGAAGGTGGCAACGGTGCCGCCGCGAAGTGGACGAACTTTACCGGCAACACCTGCGACGGCACTGGAACCGATCCGGAGATCTGGAACGATCCGAGCAGCACGCCGCTCGGTGGCTCGCTGCTCGGCGCGCAGCGCTATTACGAAGGCCTCCAGGCCAGCAACAACACGACGATCTGGCCGTCGACGACGGCCGGGTTCGATCCGATCCTCAACGATCCGACGAACAGCGTGTTCTTGCCGAGTGGTTGCGATCCGAGCGAGACGTGCACGACGAACTGCTGCGCGAATCAGTGTCGTCCGTACATCACGGTGCTCCTCACCGACGGTCAAGAGACCTGCAGCGGCGACGCGCCGGGCGCCGCGACCGCGATGTACGGAACGGTCAACGACTGGACGAACGTCCACGGGGTGAAGCTCGCGAATCTCGCGCGCACGGCGAATGTCGTCACTGTCAACACCGGCACCCGGCACTTCCTCGCGGTCGGTGACAGCGTCGTGATCAGCAACACGACGAACGCGTCGTTCAACGGCACGTTCACCGTCGCGAGCGTCGCGAGCATCACGAGGTTCACGTACGCGCAAACCGCGGCGAACGTCGCGCAGACGAACGTCACCGGCTATGCGGCGAAGAACGATCCGATCAAGATCTCGGCGATCACTCGTACCGCGGGCGTCGTGACCGTGACGACGACGACCGCGCACGCGCTGCAAGTCGGCCAGTCGGTCGTGATCGCCGGCGTCACCACGGCCGCGTTCAACGGCACGTACACGGTGACCACGGTCGCCGACAACTTGCACTTCACCTACGCGCAGGCGCTGGCGGATGGCACGAGCACCGTCGCCGCGACGAGCACCGCGTCGCACGCCGCGATCCGCTACAAGTATCAAGTCCAGACCAAGGTGATCGGCTTCGGCGTCACGCCCGGTGATACGAACATCGAAGCGATCGCGCACGCTGGCGGCGCACCCGACGTGCCGAACGTCAACGAGGGCTACTACGCCGCCGACGAAGCCGGCCTCGAGCTCGCGATCAGCGACATCATCGCCAAGTCGATCCGCTCGGAGACCTGCAACAACCTCGACGATGACTGCGATACCAAGATCGACGAAGACTTCCCGACGAAGGGGGCGGTCTGCTCGAACGGCGAGAAGGGCGTGTGCCTCGTCAACGGTCACAACATCTGCCGCGCCGACGGCCAGGGCATCACGTGCGATGCCGGCACGGTCGGCGACTCTCCCGACTGCAGCGGCCAGCCCGATGGCACCGCGTGTGCGGTCGTCAACTCCGCGAACGCGTCGGTCAACGGCAAGTGCAGCGCGGGTGTCTGCGACCCGTTCCTCGTCCAGGGCAGCGCCACCGAGATCTGCAACGGGCTCGATGACGACTGCGACGGCAAGATCGACGAAGGCCTGACGGGCTGCGTGTGTAACCCGCAGGCCGAGCTGTGCGACGGCGCCGATCAGAACTGCGACAACCATCCCGATCAGACGTGCACGTGCTCGAACGCACCGCACGGGACCTGCAAGGCCGACGGCGATTGCGGTGGCGGCAACACCTGCCAGTGCGCGCCGCTGATCCGCAACTGCGGCACCGGCACGTGCCTCGGCACGCAGACCTGCGGCGACACGAACGGCGACGGCACGTTCGACACCGCGAACGGCATGTGGGGCGCGTGCAACGCGGCCCAAGCGTGTACCGGCACCGGTCCCGATTGCGGGATCTGCGACGGCAAGGACAACGATTGCGACGGCGTGTGCGACGGCTTCTCGCTCGGTTGCTCGACGATCCTGTCGCCGACCGGCCCGGCGAGCGACAACCCCGGCGATCCTTCGCACAGCCCGATCCCGCAGAACATCTGCCACCCCGGCCAGAAGAGCTGCCCGCAATCGTGCGCGGGCACGAACAGCTTCGGCGCGTGCTTGAACGAAGAGCAGGGCTGCAACCCGACCCAGGACGGCGCGGTCCACTGCGATCAGTGCGACGGCCTCGACAACGACTGCGACAACAAGATCGACGAAGACTTCGTGCCGACGCCGTGCTCGAGCAACTGCGGCACCGGCATGACCGTGTGCATGAACGGCCACGTGTCGTGCAACGCGCAGCCGGGCACGACCGACAACACGTGCGATCACATCGACGACGATTGCGACGGCCAGTTCGACGAGGACTGGGTCTGCGATCCGAGCCCGACGTGCACGGGTCCGAACTGCTGCAAGTGCGGCACCGGCACGACCTGCGAGAAGACCGTGTGCATCAACGGCGTACCGACCTGTACGACGACGCAGCCCATCGATCCCGAGGCGTGCAACTGCCTCGATGACGATTGCGACGGCAACGTCGATGAAGGCACGCTGTGCGGCGCAGGCGCGCAGTGCGTGAACTGCCAGTGCGCGTTCGAGTGCAGCCCGGGCGAGTTCCCGTGCCCACTCGGCAAGAAGTGCAGCGCGAGCAACTTTTGCATCAACGATCCGTGCTTCGGCGTGACGTGCCCCGACGTCAACGGCGACAAGCAAGCGTGCAAGGACAACGGCAACAACACGTCGTCCTGCGTGCCGATCTGCGACGTCACGACGTGTACCGATCCGCTGAAGTGCTTCCCGAAGACCGGCGAGTGCTTGCCGGATGACTGCACGACGTATCCGGACCGCTGCACGGCGGATCAGAACTGCGTCGCGGGCGTGTGCGTCGGCAACCCGTGCACCGGCGTGACGTGCCCGACCGATCAGTATTGCTCGAGCGGCCAGTGCTACTCGAGCTGCGCCGGCGTGATGTGCCCCGATGGTCAGCGCTGCCGGCTCGGCACCTGCGAAGCGGATCCATGCAAGCACGGCTGTCCGTTCGGCAAGGTCTGCAACGACATGAGCGGCACGTGCGTCGACGATCCGTGCACGTTCCGCGATTGCCCGAAGGGCGACTGGTGCAACCCGAACGACGGCCAGTGCGAACCGGATGCGTGCGTCGGCACGACGTGTCCGGATCCGACCCAGATCTGCAAGGGTGGTACTTGCTACGACTCCTCGGCGTTCCTGCCGGACGCCGGCATCGAGACCCACGTCACCGTGGGCGGCGGTGGTTGCAACACGACCGGTGGCGACGGCGGGATGTTCATCCTCGGCCTCGCGCTGCTCGGTCTGCGCCGCCGCAAAGAGGTGCGCTCGTGAAGCGCGTCGTCGTCCTCGTCCTCTTCCTCGTCCTCGGTCTGGGCGCTACATCCTGTAGCGTCAACGACTACTGCCTCAACTGCGCCAAGGGCGACGACGGCGGCGGCGGCAGCGGCGATGGCGGCAACGGCGATGACGGTGGCGGCACGAGCGATGCGAACGACGGCGGCGGCTGCGTGCCGACCGGTCCCGAAATCTGCGACGGCATCGACAACGACTGTGACGGCTTCATCGACAACGGCACGCTGCCCGACGTCGGCGCTCCGTGTGACAACCAGGTCGGTGCGTGCAACGGCAGCGTGAAGGTCTGCGCGAACGGCCACCTCAAGTGCACGTACACGCCGACGCCGGAGATCTGCGACAACGTCGACAACGATTGCAACGGCCTCACCGACGAGGGCGATCCGGGCGGCGGTAGCCACTGTGGCACCGACGTCGGCGAGTGCGTCGCGGGCACGAATCACTGCGTCGCCGGCCACATCGCGTGCACCGGCTTCCAGGATCACACGGGCGATCCGGAGATCTGCGATCTCAAGGACAACGACTGCGACGGCTCGTTCGATGAAGGCCTCACGAACATGGGCGCGTGCGGCGTCAAGACGTGTATCGGTGGCCCGACGAAGGGCAAGGTCTGCCAGACCAGCGCCGAGTGCGGCGGCGGCGTGTGTACCGCGAGCGTCGGGGTCTGCATGCAAGGCACCCTGTCGTGCGACGGCGGCTCGCCGACCTGCCACAACTTCGGCACACCGTCGTTCGAGATCTGCGATCTCAAGGACAACGACTGCGACGGCTCGGTCGACGAGGACTTCGACAAGAACAACGACACCCTCAACTGTCACGACTGCGGCCACGTCTGTCCCGTGCCGGCGAACTCGGTCGCGACGTGCACGATGGGCGCGTGCGGTTACACGTGCCAGGCCGGTTGGGTCGACCTCGACGGGTTGTCGTCGAATGGCTGCGAGTACCACTGCTTCAAGTCCGGCGTCGAAGTGTGCGACGGCGAGGACAACGACTGCGATGGTCTCGTCGACGCGGCCGATCCGGACCTCGGCCCGGCTCCTGCGATCTGCTCGACGATCGGCGAATGCGCGGTCGGCTCGAGCGTGACGTGTGACGGCGGCGCCGGCTGGGTCTGCCACTACGGCTCGACGGTGTCGACCGATGCCATGGGCAACATCATCCCCGAGACCCAGTGTGATGGCCTCGATAACGACTGCAACAACATCATCGACGACCACCAGCCGAACCTCAACGACGCGTGCGCCGACACGATGAAGGGTGAGTGCCAGAGCACCGGCACGTTCCAGTGCGACCCGATGAACCTGGCCGGCCCGGCGGTGTGCAAGTACACCCACACGGGGGCGACGGCGGTGCCCGAGAGCTGCAACAACAAGGACGACGACTGCGACGGCGTGATCGATAACGTCACCGCGCTCGGCACGTTTCCGAACACGACCGAGAGTGGCCTCGAGTGGATCGACATCACCGGCGGCCACCAGATGATGAAGTACGAGGCTTCGCGGCCCGATTCGGCGTCCTCCGATCAAGGCGCGGTCACGACCACCTCGTGTGGCGCGGTCGCGACGATCACCGGCATCACCGAGTCCGGCACGACCGCGACGGTGACGACGGCGGTGGCACACAACATTCCGGTCGGTCGCGCCGTCGCGATCGCGGGCGAGAACGTCGCCGGTTACAACAGGTCATTCGTGGTCGTCACCGTGCCGAGCGCGACGACCTTCACCATCACCGCGGCGAGCGGGCTCGGCACCGCGACCGGCGGCACGGCGACGCCGCAATGCCCGACGTGCTCGGTCGCCGGCGTCCAGCCGTGGACGAACGTGTCGTATCCGCAGGCTGTCGCCGCGTGTGCGGCCGTCGGCGCGACGCTGTGCAGCGACACCGAGTGGCACCGCGCGTGCTCGGTCGTGACGTCGGTGACCTGGCCGGTCACGCTGTCGGGGAACAAGTTCCTCGAGGCCGAGGACTACGCCGGCATCGCGTACAAGACCGACGCGCGGCCCGAGTCGGGGGCGGCGTGTAGTAACGCGACGGACCAGGACGGCGATGGCTACGTCAACGATGGCTGCCCGGCGGTGGGTGCCCCCGAGACCGGCGCGCAGTGCCTGAACAACATCGACGACGATGGCGACGGCGCGATCAACGATGGTTGTCCGACCGTCGGGACGGCGCGGTCGTGGAGCGAGACGTACATCAACGGCTGGAGCGGCATCGGCGCGATGATCTCCGGGCCGAACACGACCGTGACGATTCCGATCGCGAACGCGGTCGCGGAATCGCCGCGGCTCGACTACTCGGTGACGATCGCCCAGACCGCGACGCTTCACGTGTTCGTGCGGATGTGGGGCGCGAGTGCGAATGACAACCAGATCTTCCTCGGGTTGACCAACGCGACGCCGCCGCAGACTCCGACGATCACGATGACGATGGCGAACGGCACCGCGGGCGACGGAGCGTGGCACTGGGTCGACTCCGGCGCGATCACCGTGCCGGCCGCAGGAGTCACCACGCTCAGCGTGTTCATGGCGAAGGATGGAGCCGCGATCGACGCGATCTACCTCGCGACCGACGCCACGTCGCCCCCGGCGACCGCGCCGAACGGCCCGGGCAACACGTGGGCCTACGCGTCGACGCCGAACACGTACCAGGCGACGACGTGCAACGGCCACGACTACGACGCGAACACCGACGCGACGCTGACGACCGGGGCCCTCGCGAGCTGCTACGCGAACGACAACTCGATCACCGCCGGAACGGGCGACAAGGCCTATGACATGTCGGGCAACGTCAAGGAGTGGACGCTCGCCCATCAACCCGGTCAGAACCCGATCCGCGGCGGCGCCTCGAACAATACCGACGTCGGCACCAGTTGCGCCTTGAACTTCACGCTCGCCGGAGACACGTTCTTCTTCCCGAATGTCGGGTTCCGCTGCTGTCGCTAGTTGTCCACGGTGCCTGCTCCAGCAGCGGGTGTGTCTGTGCGCCGAGATTCCGACCGTCGCGACGCGCACGCGCATCGTGATCGTGCGCCATCACCTCGAGCAACATCGCTCGTCGAACACCGCGCGGCTGGCGCACCTCGCGCTCCCGAACAGCGCGATCGTCGAGCACGGCGGTCTAGGCGGCCTCGCGCGCCTGCCCGACCTCACGGGCGCGTGGCTGTTGTATCCCCTCGGCGAGCCGCTGACCGAGACGCCGGCAGCGCCACCCGCGCAGCTCGTCGTGCTCGACGCGTCGTGGTCGCAGGCGCGACGGATGTATCGCAAGCTGCCTGGAATCCGCGGCTTGCCGGTGCTGCGCCTGCCCGACGGACCGATGCCGGTCGCGCGGCTGCGCGAATCTCCGGAGCCGGGCCACGTGTCGACGATCGAGGCGATCGCGCGCGCGTTGCGCCTGCTCGAAGGTGACGCCGCTGCCGCGCCACTGGAGCGCTTGTTCGACGTCGCGGTCGAGCGCGCGCGTGCGACGGGTCGTCTCAACAAACCGTAAGAGGCCCCAGCGGTTGCTACGGTGCGTCGAGGGTCTTAAGCTCGTTCAGCGTGGCCTCCACCGGCAAGGCGAGAGCCGGGATTCCGATCTCGGCCAAGCTGATCGTCACGACCTCCGTGGTGGTGGCGCTAGCCGTGGCCGCCGCGACCTGGTTCAGCCAGCGCTCGATCGCCGATCTCAGCGCCGAACAGGTCCACCAGCGCCGGACCTCCGGCGAGGCCGCGATCTCGCGCCAGGCCGGGCTCCTCGCCGAGAGCATCGGCAACGCTTCGGCGCACGCGATCGCGAACAACCAGTACAGCGACATTCCGCCGGAGCTCGATGCGGCGGTTCGCGAGGACCAGGCCGGCGTTCACCAGCTCGAGTGGATCACGATCGCCGATGCCACCGGCGCGATCATCGGCGCGACCAAAGATGCGCCGTCGAGCCCGAAGCTCGCCGAGCTCGACAAGCTGCTGCCGGCCGGTGACAGCGTCGCGCACGCACGCGTCGGCACAGGCTCGGATTGGATCTACCGGGCGCCGATCAAGATCGCGGGCAATACGATCGGCAAGATCCGGCTCGGCGTGACCAGCTCGGGGCTCGAGGCAGAGCTCGTCAAGTCGCTCGCCGAGGCTGACGCGGCCGCGCAAGCGTCGCGCTGGCGCTTGCTCGTGATCGCGCTCATCGTCCTCGGGATCGGTGTGATCGCGGCCGCCCTGCAGAGCATGTCGATCGCGCGGCCGATCCGCGTGCTGACCAAGCAGGCAAACCAGATCGCGACCGGCGACTTCGCGATGCGCGTGCCGGCGACCCGGCGCGACGAGCTCGGCGTGCTCGCGCGGACGTTCAACTTCATGAGCGACGCCATGGTCCAGCTCCTGGCGGCGAACGCGCAGAAGGCGTCGCTCGAGAAGGAGATGGAGCTCGCGCGTCAGGTCCAGCAGGCGATGTTGCCTCCCGCGCACCTCGACCAGCACGGCTACTTCAAGGTCATCGGCTACTGCATGCCGGCGTCGCAGTGCGGCGGAGATTGGTGGATGTATCGCAAGCTGTCGAACGGGCGGATGCTGCTCGTCCTCGGCGATGCGACAGGGCACGGCATTCACTCCGCGATGATCGCCGCGACTGCACGCGGTGCGGTCGAGGCGCTCGCCGCCGTCGACGAACGCTTGCTCACGCCGGATCAAGTATTGCGCGCGATCGATCAGGCGATCGCGATGGTCGGCGAGCACAACGTGCTGATGACCGCGTTCGCGGCCGTGTTCGATTCGCAGACCGGCGTGCTGCACTACGCGAACGCCGGCCAGAACTTTCCATACGTGATCAAGCTCGGGCACACGCGCGTGCTCGAAGAGGCGAGCATCATCGCCGCGAGCGGCAATCCGCTTGGCGATCGCAACATCCAGGTCGAGATCCGGCGCGGCACGCTGCAACTGCGTCCCGGTGATCTGTTCGTCCTGTTCACCGACGGTGTCGTCGAGCGTGCGAACCGCGCCGGCAAGCTGTTCGGCGATCGCCGGCTGCGCAGCGCACTGACCGGTCAGCCGTTGCCAGATTCGGGTGCGTTGATCCAGTTGCGCGACCGCGTGCTGGCCGCGCTCGATCGCCATGCCGAAGGGCAAGTTGCCGAGGACGACATCACGTTCGTGCTGTGCCAATACGATCCGCCCGCGCAACGCGCGTCGGGCCGTGGCAACGCCGCGTGAGCATGAAGCCGCTCCTCATCGTCGCGGTGGTCGCGAGCGTTGCGGCGGCCGAGCCGGCCGGGCCCGCCGTGGATCCGCGTGACTTGCCGCCGCTGCCTGCCGCGAGTGAGGACGAAGCGTCGTCGGCCGCGACCGTGCTCGCCGCGGCTTCGGCCGAAGAAGATGTCGTCGTCGGCGCCGCGAAGCGCGAGCAGAGTCTCGGCAACGTCGCGTCGGCGGTGACCGTCGTGTCGGCCGATCGGATCCGTCGCTTCGGTTATCGCACCGTCGGTGAAGCGGTCGCGGCGGTCGCGGGCGTGTACCTCGTCGACAATCGGTTGTCGTATTCGATCGGCATCCGCGGCCTGAACATCCCCGGCGACTACAACACGCGCATCCTCGTCCTCGTCGATGGCGCGAGCATCAACGAAGGCTGGGGCAGCTTCGCGGGGCTTGGTTACGACACGTTCGTGTCGATCGACGACGTCTCGCGCATCGAGGTGATCCGCGGCCCCGTGTCGTCGGTGTACGGCGCGAACGCATTCTTCGGAATCATCAACATCGTCACGCGCGGCGCGGCCGAGACGCCGCACGCTTGGGCGAAGACGTCGATCAACTCGATCAACGGATCGATCACGAGCGCGGGGTTCGCGCAGGGCGGGGTCCACCAGCAGCTGCGTGGCTCGGTCCAGTTCATGGATCGGATCGGCGAGACACTGACGGTTCCTGAGATCGGGCCGACGCCGCTGTCGGGAGATGGCTCGCTGTCGTATGCCGCGTCGCTCGTCGGTTCGTACGAAGGCACGTTCGGGCAGATCCGCGCGTACCGGTTCAGGCGCGACTCGCCGTTCGCGCCGTACAACGGCGATGTCACCGCGGCCGAGCCGTATCACGCCGACGATTCACAGCTGCTGGTCGAAGGCGGCCACACGCGCGAGCTGACGAAGCGGCTGACGGTCGCGGGTCGGGTCTACGCGAACCTCTACTCGTACACGGACCACATCGTCCAGACCGGCGACGCGCCGTTCGACGATCAGGGCCGCGGCGACACGTACGGCGTCGAGGTTCGCGGCCGCTACGAGCTGATCGCGCCGCAGAAGCTCGGCCTCACTGCCGGCACCGAGGCGACGTACTACCGCACGTACTCTAAGTCGTTCACCGAGGGCAACGAGACGTGCGCGCCCGACGGCGCGGCGTGCGTGCCGAAGAACTTCACCATCGAGGGCGTCTACACCGAGCTCGATGGCCAGCCGTCGCAGTACGTCGGCTTCACCGGTGGCCTGCGGTTCGACAACAACTCGGTGATCGATCGCCGGCTGTCGCCGCGCGCCGCGTTGTTCATCGCGCAACCCGAGAAGTACGGCTTGAAGCTCCTCTACGCGGAGGGCTTCCGCAACCCGAGCGCATACGAGGCGTTCTTCTACGACAACACGAGCTTCGTCGCGCCTCAGAACATCCACGCCGAGACGATCAGCAGCTTCGAGACGGTGCTTTGGGCCAAACCGACGCACGGGTTATCGCTGCGGCTGTCGGGGTTCTACTGGGACGCGCACGATGTCGTCGAGCAGCTGCCCGATCCGGGCGGCAGTGGCCTGTTGCAGTTTCAGAACGCGGGCCGGTTCGTCACGTACGGAACAGAGGCCGAGGGTAGCTACCGCACGACGCAGGGCTGGTACGGCTTCGGCGGTCTCACGGTCGAGCGCGTCGGCGAGGCGGAGGGCGGAGGAGACCTCGCGTACGGCGATGTCGCGAACGCACCTGCGGTGATCGGCTCGCTCGGGATCTCGACGCCACGCTTGTTTGGCCGCGCGCACGTGTCGGGCGCGATGACGTACCTCGGCGAGCGCGCGACGCGTCCGGATCTGGTGACGGGCATGCTCGGACCGCGCTCGCCGGCGTGGCTCGGCCTCGACGCGACGATCTACGTGCCGAACATCAGCGGGTTCGACATCACCGCGGGCGTGCGCAACATCATCGGTACGCGGGACCAGATCGTCGCACCGGGCGACTACGATCGCACGAGCGATCCGACTCCGACGACCGTGTTTCGGGTTCCGGGCGAAGGCCGCGAGCTGTTCCTGAAGGTGGGCTATGCGTATTGACCGCCTCGCGCTCCTCGCATTGGTCGCCGTCGCGACGCCGGCGCTCGCGCAGCGCCCGAACCAGGCCGAGGACGAGAGCGTCGGCTTTGTCGACGAGGGCCGCGCGGCGCTGCGCCACGGCCAGCTCGACGACGCGGCGAGGGCGCTCGATCAAGCGATCGCGCTCAACCCGCGGCGGGTCGAAGCGTACGTGCTGCGTTCGGCGGTATACGCCGCGAAGAAGCAGTACGAAGCCGGCGTCGCGTTGATGAAGCGCGCGCAGGCCCTCGCGCCGAACGACCTCGACGTGCTGACCGCGCTCGGCTCGCAGCTCGTGCTGTCGGGGAACACCGGAGAAGGCGTGCCGCTGCTCGCACAAGTGGTTGCGAAAGATCCGGCGCGCTACGACGCACAGCTGCTGCTCGGTCATCACTGGCACGACACCGGGAGCTGGACCCAGGCGATCACCGCGTTCGAGGCGTACTTCGCACACCGCCCGGGCGAGCTCGCAAGCGAAGATGCGCGCCATCAGGTCGAGCTCGCCGACGCCTATCTGCGCGCGAACCAGGCGGTGAAGTCGCTCGCGCTATTCGAGCGTGCGCGTGACGCTGCGAAGTCGAATGCGACGCAACTGCGCGCGCGCCTCGGCGCTGCATGGGCGATGGCGGCGGTCGATTGCCGGAGAGCGCGACCGCTGTTGCACGACCTCGAGCCGATCGCGGATCAGCACCCGGAGGTCTTGCTCGTCGACGGCCAATGCGCCCTCGCGCTCGGCGATTCCGGCGGCGCACTCGGCCTCGGCAAGCGGTTCCTCGATCGCGGCCCGAAAGCGGCGGCGTCGGGCCACGCGCTCGTCGGTGAGGCGCAGGCGGCGCGCGGTAACTTCGCCGATGCTCGCAAGGAGCTCGAGATCGCGCGCGAGCTCGATCCGACGAACCGGCGGTTCACGGTCAAGCTCGCGATCGTGCTGCGTCATGCGAATCATCCGAACGAGGCGATCGCGGCACTCGACAAGCTCGGCCCGCCTGATGTGCCGAGGGCGGATCCCGAGTGGTACGTCGAGCAGGGCGAGGCGCGGCTCGTGCAGAACGATGCTGCCGGCGCGGTCGCGAAGCTATCGCCCGTAATGGCCGATCTCGTGACGTACGCACCGATCCACGTCACGCTCGGCGCCGCACAGCTCGCCGAGAACCAGAGCGAAGCGGCGGTGAGGTCGTTGGAGGCTGCGGAGAGCTTGCAGTCGACGCCGCGGAGCAAGAAGCTGCTCGTCGACGCGCTCGTGATCGCGAGCGTCACGAAGCTCTCGGCGAACGATGCCGCGGCCGCCGAGCCGATGCTCGCGCGCGCGTATCAGCTCGACGAGCAAAATCCTCTCGTGTGGCGCGACCTCGGCGCCGCCCGGCTCGCGCTCGACAAGCCGGCCGAGGCATTGCCGGTGCTCGATCGCGCCGTCAAAGCCGACGCGACTCCGATCGTGATCATGCTCGACGCGCGTGCGCACGCACTGACGAACGACGTGACCGGTGCACGCGCGCTCTACGATCGCGCGCTGAGCGGCAAGTCGGGCGAACGCCCGGCGCGCAGCGCCGCCGAAGGCGGTGCGGAGGTCAACGGCAAGTCGGGCGAACGCCCGGCGCGCAGCGCCGCCGAAGGCGGTGCGGAGGTC
>JBDUAS010000219.1:0-12316 GCA_040004535.1 Deltaproteobacteria bacterium | reverse complement strand
ACAAGGCGCGCGAGCCGTTCGTCTACAAGCCGGCGTTCCGCCGCGAGTCGGTGCTACGCGAGCGGCTGCGCGACTTTGTCAAAGAAGTGTTCGACGGCCGCGCCGATTCGCTCGTGCTCGGCCTCGTCGAGGACGAGTCGCTGTCGCGCGAAGAGCTGCGCTCGATCGAGAAGAAGATCGACGAAGCAGAAGCCAAGAGGCGCAAGTGATCGGACTTGGACTTGCCGCCAAGGCGTGGCTCGCCACGCTCGCGATGATGACGGTGCAGGGCACGCTGCTCGCGCTGGTCGCGCTCGTCGTCACGCGTGCCGGCGGCAAGCTCCGGCCCGCATGGCAGGCCGCGATCTGGCTCGTCGTCACCGTGAAGTTCGCGCTGCCGTGGGGCCCGGGCCTGCGCGGTTCGCTCTCCGATCTGATCGCGGTGTTGACCCACCACAAGCACGCGATCGATCCGGTCGCGAGCTTGCCGCCCGCACTGGCACCACTGCCCGCCGTGCCGAACGCCGGCATGGCGATCCTGTGGCTGGCGCTCGCGCTCGCGTGGGCCGCGGGCGCTGGCTACGTGATCGTTCGCGCCGTCCGCGCACATCGTCGCGTGTCACTCGCTGCTCGCACCGCACCGGTCGCGCCGCCATTCGCGCAGCGGCTCGTCGCCGCGCTCGCCGCGAAGCTCGGCGTCCGCACGCCGAGCTTGCACGTCGGCGCTGCTGCCGTCGGCCCCCACGTGCTCGGCCTGGTCCGCACGATCATCGTCGTGCCGCCCGCGCTCCTGCAACGCCCCGAGCTCCTCCGCGCGGCGCTGCTCCACGAGCTCGCGCATGTTCGCCGCCGCGACGTCCTCGGTCGGCTCGCGCAGGTCGCCGCGAGCGCGTTGCTGTGGTTCTGGCCGATCGTCCGTGTCGTCGGCCGCCGGCTCGACGCCGCGCGCGAGACCGCGTGCGATGCATGGGCCCTCGAGACCGGGGAGGTCGCGCGTCCTACGTACGCCCGCTTGCTCGTGCGGATGGCGGAGCTCCGCACCGCGAGCGGTGCGATCGCACTCGCCGCACCCCATGCGCTCGATGCCCGCGTCCGCGCGGTGCTCGATCGTCCCGCACACGCCCGGATCGGCCGGATCCAGCGTGTCGCGCTCGCCGGCTGGATCGTGCTCGCGCTCGGCGGCGCACGCAGCGCCGCGGCGCGCGAGCGTGTCGCATGCAAGTACACGCCGGCGCTCGCGCAGGCGCTCTACCTGTCTTATCCCGAGGCCGACCTCGACGGCGATGGTCAGCTGTCGCGCGACGAAGCGTGTGGCTTGCAGGCCCAGCTGCGCCGCGAGACCGGCGAAGCGAAGCCCCAGCTGGCGTCCCATCTCGACCCGGCGAGCGAGGCCGAGCTGCAGAGCTGGCTCGAAGAACCCCTGTGTTGCAATTGCGAGACGCCTGAGGCTAACTCCGGCACCTGTCACCTAGAAACTTTAGGAGCGGAACTGTGATGAAGAAGCTTGTCCTTGTTTCGGCGATGTTCGCGTTGGCCGCGTGCCAGCAGGACACCTCTCGCCTCGAGAAGAAGATCGACGACCTGACGGCGCTCGTGAAGGCAGGCGGCGGCGGTCGTGGCGCGGCCCAACCGCAGCGCCCGTCGCGTCCCGAGCCGGACCGGGCCAAGACGTACGCGATGCCGATCGACGGCGATCCGTTCGACGGTCCTGCCGACGCGAAGGTGACGCTCGTCAAGGCGTACGACTACGCGTGCCCGTACTGCGAGAAGGTCCGCGAGACGATGGACCAGCTCCGCCAGAAGTACGGCAACGATCTCCGCGTCGTCTACAAGCAGTTCGTCGTTCACCCGCAGGTCGCCACGGCCGGTGCGCTCGCGTTCTGCGCGGCGGCGAAGCAGGGCAAGGCGACCCAGATGGACGCGCTGCTCTGGGACAAGGGCTTCAAGGCTCACAACTACGACAAGGACGCGACCGCTGAAGGTGGTGCGGCTCCGCAGAAGTGCTGGGAGAGCGCGGCCGGTTGCCCGGTCGTCCTCGGATTCGCGAAGGAGCTGAACCTCAACGAGGCGCAGTTCAAGACCGACATGAAGGAGTGCCAGCAGCTCACGCAGAAGGACATGCGCGACCTCCAGCAGCTCGGCGTCGGCGCGACGCCGTCGTTCTTCATCAACGGCCGGTTCATGTCGGGCGCGATGCCGATCGACAACTTCACCGCGCTGATCGACGAGGAGCTGAAGAAGGCGAACGAGAAGATCCAGGCGGGAACGCCGGCGGCGAACTACTACAACGAGTGGGTCATCAACAAGGGCCTGAAGTCGCTCGAAGCGCCGAAGCAGTAATCGGAGACGATCACTGATCGCGCGACGGTCCGGGCTTCCGGGCCGTTGCACGTTTCGGTGCCGAGTACCGCGAGCGGATAGATCGTACCGCCGCCCGCGACGTGCGCGAACATCTCGCGAACCTCGTCGCCGAGTGCTCGACCCCGAGCACGCCATCGAGCACGACCGGGATGCCGGCTTCTTCGAGCGCCTCGCGGATCGCCGCGGTGGCCACGGCGGACGACGACGAGCGCGAAGCACCAGGTCGGTATCGGGTCGCGGGCCGCGATGTGTATACTATACACTAATAAACGGCTCGCGACGGTGCTACGGTGCAGCGTGGCAACGGAGCCGATTCCCGAGCGCAACTGGGTCAACATCCAGTGGCTTGCACGCCTCCGCTGGGCGGAGGTCGCGGGCCAGGCGGTGACCGTGATCGCGGCGCAGTTCTCGCTCGGCGGCCAGCTACCGATCTCTGCACTGCTCGCGGTGATCGGCGTTGGTCTCGTGTCGAACCTCTTCATCGAGGCATACTTCTTCGGCGGCCGTCGCGGCCTGCGCGGCCGGTCGGTCGTGCAGGCGACGCAGGTGCGCACGGTCGAGGAGTGGCACATCGCGCTCGTCATGATGATCGACATCGCGAGCCTCACCGGACTGCTCTATCTTACCGGCGGTCCGCACAACCCTTTCAGCTTTCTGTATCTGGTCCAGATCGCGCTCGCCGCGGTACTCGTGCGCGCGCTGTGGACGTGGATGCTCGTCGGGCTGTCGTTCGTCGGGTTCGGCATCTTGATCCTCGCGCACCAACCGCTCGCGATCCCCGAGGACAGCCGCGTGATCGGCGCGTGGGTCGCGCTCGGCGTCGCCTCCGCGTTCGTCGTCCACTTCCTGCTGCGGATCACCGATGCACTTGCCCAGCGCGAGCGCGAGCTGACCGAGGCGCGCGGGCTGGCGGCTCGCCAGGAGCGGCTCGCGTCGCTCGCGACCATGGCCGCGGGTGCCGCGCACGAGCTGTCGACGCCGCTCGGCACGGTCGCGCTCGCCGCGAAGGAGCTCGAGCGCGCGCTCGCCGCGGATCGCGGAGACCTGGCCGCCGATGCGCGGTTGATCCGCGAGCAAGTCGGGCGGTGCAGGGCGATCCTCGAGCAGATGCAGCAAGGCGCCGGCACCGTCGGCGAGGGCGTCGCGTCGTGCTCGGTCGGTGAATTACTCGAAGAAGCCCTGGTCGGAATTCGCGAGGCACCGCGGGTCGCGCGCGAGCTCTCCGATACGGTCGCGTCGTCGAAGCTGCGCGTGCCGCCGCGCGCGGTCAGCCAGGCGCTGCGCTCGCTCGTCACGAACGCGCAGGACGCATCGCCGCCGACCACTGCAGTGCTGGTCTCCGTCACGCGCGACGGCGGTGTGCTCACCGTGGTGATCCGCGATCGCGGCACCGGGATTCCGCCGGAGGTCCTCGACCGCATCGGCGAGCCGTTCTTCACGACGAAGGCGCCGGGCCGGGGCATGGGCCTCGGCCTGTTCCTCGCGCGCGCCGTCGTCGAGGGCGTCGGGGGAAGCCTGCAGATCGACTCGAGTAAGAGCGGTACCGAGGTCCGGGTCCGCCTGCCGACCGATGTCGCCGGTGGACAGATCGTCGCACCGGCATCACAAGTCGAATCGATTCGTGGCGGAATGGTATCCAAGCTGGCATGACGTCGATCGCCTCGACCGCGGAGAAGCCCTCGATCCTGATCGTCGACGATGACGAGGTTTATCGTAATCGCCTGGCGCGCGCGTTCGTCGATCGCGGCTACGACGTTCGCACCGCGAGCGATCACGACGGTGGGGTCACGGCGGCGACGACCGAGTCGCCGGAGTTCGCGGTCGTCGATCTCAAGATGCCGGGCAAGAGCGGGCTCGAGCTCGTGAAGTCGCTGCACGAGATCGACCCGGCGACCAAGACGATCGTGCTGACCGGTTACGGCAGCATCGCGACCGCGATCGACGCGGTCCGGCTCGGCGCGACGTATTACTTGTCGAAGCCGGCGGATGCGGACGACATCGTCGCCGCGTTCGCGCGCGGTGAAGCGCCGCCGCTCGAGCCGCCGGCCGACCACGAGTACCGCGCGCCTTCGCTCGCGCGCGCCGAGTGGGAGCACATCAACCGCGTACTCTCCGATGCCGGCGGCAATATCTCGGAGGCCGCGCGCCGGCTCGGGATTCACCGCCGCAGCTTGCAGCGCAAGCTCCAGAAGTATCCGCCGAACAAATAGCTAGCGGCCTCGGAATTCGAGGCCGACGACAAACCGGTTCGCTTCGCGCGCACGGTCGTCGACGGGAACCTCGAGCCGGACCGCGACCTGACCGCGCGGCGTACGGCCGATCATGCCGAGCATCAGCGAGTGGACGAAGCTCTCCGGCTGATCGCTCGCGAGCACGAACGAGCGCGTCACGAAGCTCGCGGTGAGATCGAGCCAGCTCTCGACGTGCACCCCACCCGCAGCGGTCGCGCGCAGCACCGGCAGGAACTTTGCCGGGCTCGGCTGCCACCAGCCTGCGACGCCGAGCTCGGCCTGGACCCACGACGAGTCGCCGCGCCAGCGCCAATCGGCGACGATCTCGGCCGAGGTCGTGTGCGGCAGGAACAGCTCGGGATCCGCGATCCGCGGCGTCGCGAGTGCGGACGCGGTCGTCATACCGGCGCCCAGCGTGGGCGACGTCGGCGCTGCGATCCGCAGCGCGATGCCGACGAGCCGGGACTCGAGCGGCAACACTCCGCCTCCGACCATCACGTTGCCGAGCACGGCCGCGCCGGGCTGAAAGCCGTAGCCGACCGGCAGCTCGCCCTCGAGAAAGCCGATCGCGCCGACCCGGATGCGCGCACCCGGCGTGAGTGAGAGCGCGTCGCTGCCGTCCGCATGCTCGTACGTCGCGTCGACGAACAGATCTGCGTGGCGCGCGATCGCGAGCACGCCAATGCCGTCGATCGCTGGCAGCGGTGACGGCACGTCGGCGGTGAGCGCAGGCGCTCGATCGTCGGCGAGAGCGGGACGCGAGGCCGCGACGAGCAGCGTCGCGACGAGGACTGAGGCGAACCGCGTCACCGGGCGGCGAGCGTGGCACGCCTACCTTTGCATCGGGAGCGATCGCATGGTTTGATCTTGCAGATGTTGTCGTCCGCTGGCGGAGCACGGCCGCCGTGGGCTTGGATCGTCGTCGCGCATGTCCTCGGCGGTGCGGCGATCGGTGCCCTCGATGCAGCGCGCTTGCACGCCGTCGGCGTCGCGCTCGCGGTCGTGCCGGTGTTCGCAGCGACCGGCCTCCTCGCCGCGGTGCTGATCGGTGCGACCGAGCGCGTGGCCACCGGCCGCGCATGGTGGGTCGCCGCTGCGATCCGCGCACTACCGGCGCTGGTCGTGCTCGTGCCCGTCGGCGCGACGCTGTTCGACGGCGCGTTCGCGCAGACGTTGCCCCTCGCGAAGCAGGCGCCGATCTTGGTCCCGCTCGCCGGCTGGCTCGGGACCGCGATCGCGATCGCGATCGGCCGCCGGGTCTTGCGCGATGGTGATCGGATGGCTCGCTCGATCGCGATCATGGCGGTCGCCGGCCTGATCGGCGCACTCGTCTGGGTCGAGCGCCACGTGCTGCGGACGGGCTACGCGAACGCACATGCGGGCATCACACTCGCGCTGATCGTGCTCGCCGGCATCGCGATCCGGGTCGCGCGCCCGGGGAACGCGCCGAGGCTGCTCGCCGCGCTGCTCGCGGGCATCGTGATCGGCACCGCCGTCGCCGCGAGTGCTTACGGTCTGACCGCCGCGACCGATCGTCGGGTGCTCGCCGAGGCCGGCGATCAAGCTCGCGACCTCGTCCGCGTGTGGCGCGGCCTCGTCGATCTCGATCGCGACGGCAGCTCCGCGATCCTCGGCGGCGGCGACTGCAACGACTTCGACGCGAGCATCCATCCCGGCGCGGTCGACGTTCCCGGCGATGGCATCGACCAGGACTGCGACGGCTCCGACGCGACCGTCGCCGCGAAATCGCCTCCGCCCGCCGCGGTGATGGCCTCGACGGTCGACCCGTGGCGCAAGACCGTCCAGCCCGTGCTCGATCGTACGCGCAAGATGAACATCTTGATCATCACGGTCGACGCGCTGCGCTTCGACCTGCTCGCGCCCGATGCGCCGAACCGCGACGACTTTCCGAACCTCACGAAGCTGCTCGCCGATTCGGTGTGGTTCACGCACGCGATCGCACCCGCCTCTGGCACCGACGTTTCGCTCTCCACCGTGCTCACCGGCCGGTTCGATCCGTATCAACCGGTCGCGACGACGCTGCTCGAAGCGTTACGTGCATCGGGTCGCCGCACGTACGCCGCGATCCCCGGTGAGGTCACGCGCTATGTCGGCGACACGCTGATCGGACGCGGCGTCGACAGATTCGTCACGGTCCAGACCGATTGGGAGAAGGCCGACATCGGCGATCACGTCAGCGCCCCGTCGACCTCGATCGAAGGCGTGCGTGCGTTGAACGACGCCGGCACCCGGCCGTGGGCGATCTGGTTGCACTACTTCGATGTTCACGAGCACCACCAGATCGATGTTCCGAAGCAGCTGCTCGCGCAGGTTCATGACGGCGGGTCACCGGTGATCCACAAGTACCGCGCGCTGCTCCACGCGATCGATGGCGAGGTGGGTCGGATCGAGGGCGAGCTCGCGAAGCGCGGCCTCGCGGATTCGACGATCATCCTTTTCGCGAGCGATCATGGTGAAGCGCTCGGTGTCGATCCTCGCTTGCTCGATACCCATGGCCAGGTCGCGTATCACACGCTCGTTCGCGTTCCGCTCGCGCTCCACATCCCCGGCGTGGCGCCCGGCCAACGCACCGATCTGGTCTCGCTCGTCGATCTCGCGCCGACGCTGCTCGATCTCCTCGGCACGCCGGATGCGATGCAGCCGCTCGACGGCACCGACCTCGTGCCTGCGATCCTCGACGCGCCCGCCGAGCTCCGCCCGCAGCAGCGCGCGATCGCGATCCACGAGGAGCTCCAGTGGAGCGTCGTCGAGTGGCCGTATCAGCTACTCGTCCGCCCGGCGGACGATATCGTCGAGCTCTACGATCTCGATCACGATCCGCTCGAACACTCCGACCTCAGCGCCAGCCACGCCGACATCGTCACGCGTCTGCGGGCGCGCTACGCGGAGTCTCCGGTGGTGAAGGTCGACCGAACGCCGAACGGACGGACCTTCCGAGAACAGCAAGCGCAACCGCTGCAGCACCATGCGCCGAAATAAGTGCGAGCGGCGATAACCACGCCGTGAAGTGAGGCACGACCGGCGCGATCTGCGCGCCCGCGAGCAGCGGCCACGCGCCACTCGCCGTGATCGCCGCGGCGACCGCCGCGAGGGGTAGGCCGAGCTGCGCGACGACGACTCGCCACGGCGGTGCGCGCCCGAGCCCGAACCAGGTCGTCACCGCCGCGAGCACGAGCGCGGGCAACCAGGTCACGTACATCGCGCGGCCCGTCGGCGCCCACACCATCGACATCGACAGCGTCGGCTCACCGTGGACCGCGACGAACAGAACGACAGCGAGCCCGAACCACCACGGCGCGAGCCACCACCGGCGCGCTGGCATGTAGCCGAGCGCGACTCCGAAGACCAGGATCACCAGTGCGAGCGCCCCGCGGCCGAGTGGCAACACCGGGATCGCTTGATCCCGCTCGAGCGGCGCCGCGAGCGCTCCGCCGAGCGGCCGGCCGCGCGCGTCGCGATCGAGCGTAGCTCCCGTCGAGTCCGCGATCGCGCGCGCGACATCGACCACGTGGACAGGGCCGCCGTGGACGTGCGGCACTCCCGGTCCCGCGATGCAGCCTTCGACCTGGCGGAGCTCGCGCTCCTCGCCGCCGTGACCACCGCCGGGCAGGTGCGCGTGATCGGTGACGGCGAACCAGCGCGCGTCGGGTGCCGAGGCGACGAGCTCGCCGAGGATCGCATCCGCACTCCCGGCCGCGACCGCGTAGCCCGGCGAATCGCGGCCGCCATGATGGCCCGCGGTATCGACACGCAGGACATGGACGAACGCGAGCCGCGCGTCGCTCGTCACCGCATCGCGTGCGTGCGCGAGCCATTGCTCGCGCCACGCGACCGGCTCGGCGTCCTTCGCGGTGTGCTCGGGATCCGCGGCGGGCTCGGTCTGCGCGAACCCGAGCGAGCGCACGATCCAGCCGTGATCCTCGGCAACCGCGCGGCTGCCGGCGATCTGACTCGGGATCCCGACGAGCGGCGGTGCGAGCGGTCGATCCGATCGAAAGACGACGCCGGTCTGCTGCTGGGTCAAGCCGCTCCACAGCTCGACCTCGACCGGCAGCGACACCGTCGGAAATCCGACGTCGATGGTCAACCGCACGCCTCGGTCGCACAGCGCTTGCCAGCTCGGCATGTCGCGCGCGAGTGCAGGCGCGAGGCCGTCGATCAGGATCACGCGCACGTGGTCGGCCGGCGGCAGACCGGCGCCGGTCGCAGGCGGCAGCACCACCGGCTCGCTCGGCGGAGCGTCGTAGGTGATCAACGCCTCGATCCAGCGATGTCGGACGTGCGGCACCAGCCACGCGAATGCGCCGAGCGCGGCGACGAGCACCAGCGCTCGCACGAATCGGCGGCGGGCCTCGTGCTGCACACCGGCATTATTCCCGATATGGTGGGCGGGTGAGGCTCACGTTCGCACTGATCGCCTGCACTGCCTGTACGGCGCCGGCTTCACCCACCGGCCCACAGCCCGTCGGCGGTTCGTGCAACGGGATGACCGAGTACGTGCCGAGTGAGGACGCGAACCACGTTCTGCCCGGCACGGCCGTGAATTGGTCGTCGAACCCGCCTGTGACCGGCTCGCACTATCCGGTGTGGGGTGCGTACGACCGCACGTACACGCAGCTCGATCGCGGCTATTACCTGCACGACGAGGAGCACGGCGCGATCGTGTTTCTCTACAACTGCCCCGACGGTTGTCCTGACACCGTCACCGCGCTCGAGGCGGTCGTCCAGGCGATGCCGAGCGATCCGCTGTGCACCGCGCCGGTCCGCCAGCGCGCACTCGTCACGGGCGATCCGTTGCTACCCGCCGGCGTCACCGTCGCGGCCGTCGCGTGGGACAACTGGTACACCGCGACGTGCGCCGACGGATTCCTCGGGCAGTTCGCGAGCGAGCACTACGGCGCGGGGCCCGAGCAGCTGTGCACGGACGGCGCGAACCTCGGCGGCACGCTCATCGATCCCGCTCCCTAGTCCGCGGGCGCGTCGACCGCGGCATCCGGTGCCTGCGGCAAGCCGCCGGGCGGCGTCGTCCACGGCTCGTCGCTGAGGAGCTCGACCGGCAACAACCGCAACAGCGACGGCAACACGATGCCGTCGGTGACGAGCGGCATGTGCATGAACTGCGCGCGCACGTAGACCGCGCGCGCGAGCCTCGCCTCCGGCGGCCACGTGTCGTAGGTCGGCGGCACGCGATCGATGACGAGCATGTCGGGCAGCATGCGCGAGAGCTGTTCGTTGTATTGCAACGTGTCCTCGCCGACCGTGATCAAGCGATGGCGCGGCGACGCCTTGTACCAGGCCGCGATCTGCTCTTCGTTGCCGTACATCGAGTCGATCATGACGAGCGTGTCGACGAGCGGCTCGTCGAGCCACGCGTCGATCGTGCGGAACGCACCGGAGTGGCCGACGACCGCGGTCAGTGCCATGCCGCGCGACACCCCGGTCTTTTCCTCGACCAGCGACAGCAACTCGCCGAGATCGGGATAGTTGATCGGCGTCTTCTGCGCGCTCGGCGTTTCCGGAACGATGAAGATCGCGTCGAGCGCGCTCATCGCGAACTGCTCGGGCAAGCGATGGCCGATGTACGACGAGTCGGCGTCGTCGTAGTAGCCGTGGAGATAGATGATCGTCGCGCCGGTGTCGGCGTGATAGCTCGCGGGGATCCAGACCTGGATCGCGCCGTGCGGTCCATCGATCCGGACGTGCTTGCCGGCTGCGACCGCGGCCGTGACGGGATGGACGGAGGTCGCAGGCGCGACGGTGGTCCCGGCGATCGCCCAGCCGACCACGCACACCGCGGCGATCGCGGCGCTGGTCGCTAGTACGAGTGCTCCCCGTTGCACGAGCTGATCATAGCAAGACGCGAGCGACCTCGCTTATTCGGACCCTGCCGGTAAGCTACGCGCGACCGCCGCGCAGCACCTCGAGCGTGCCGCGCACGCGGGCGCGTTCCGCAGGAGCGAGCGCCGCGCGGAGCAGCGCGGAGCCCGGGCAGCGGTCGAGGCCCTCGACGCAAGCCGCGACCGCGGCATCGTGAAGGCCGAGTGCATCGAGCACGGTGACCTTCTCGTGGAACAGCTCTTCGAGTAGCCAGTGCGGCTCGTCGGCGAGCCCGCGCAGCGCTGCCTCGATCGATTGTAGCGCCTCGCGATGGCGACCCAGATCGCCGAGCACCGCGCCGCGCCAGTACAGCACCTCGGGCCGGCGCGATATCGCGAGCGCCATCTCGACCGCCGCGAGTGCGGCCAAGTCATCGCCCATCGCCGATGCGATCTGACACTTCAGCAGCCACGCCTCGACCTCGTCGGGTCGGAGCTGGAGCGCTTGGTTGACGACGGCGTTCGCCTCGGAGAGCTTCGCGTCGTCGCCGTCGCCGAGTAGGTCACGCACCTGATCGAGCAGCCGCTCGAGCTCGGACACGTACTCGCGCATGCGGTTCACACTAACATGCAGATCCTGCACTTCAACTAACCAGGGCTCACGTCAGGCTGGGGCGTTTTCTCCCCCAGCGCTGCTAGCCCAAAAACGCGCTCAGGACTGGTGATCGGCGCTTGTCGAGCAAGCCCTCGACCATCTGCTGGATCTGGGTCCGGATCTGATCGGCGAGCTGGTTGACGAGGAGGCGATCGTCCGCGGCATCGGCACGGCCGCCCGCGATCTTCTGGACGTCGATCGGCTCGCCGAACTGGACCTGCCACTTGCTCGGCAACGGCAACAGCCCCGCCGGCCCGAACCACGGGAACGTCGGCGTCACCGGGATCCACGGGATGCCGATGTTCTTCGCGAACCACGTCACCTTGCCGAGCATCGGCGCGGCTTCTTCAGCGCCGACAACCGCGACCGGGATGATCGGCGAGTGCGTGCGCAGCGCGAGCTTGACGAACCCACCGCGGCCGAACCGCTGCAGCCGATAGCGATCCTTCCACAGCTTGCCCATGCCCTTTTCGCCCTCGGGGAACACGGCGACGAGCTCGTCCTTCTCGAGCAGGCGTTCGGCGTTCGCTGGATCGGCGCGCACGCCTCCGATCCGATTCATGATCGGACCGAGCCACGGCAGGTGAAACACGGTGTCCTCGACGAGCGGGCGGACGTCGCGGCGCGCCGGATGATCGCGCCGGACGGCGTGCATCACCATCGCGGAGTCGTAGGGCAACGTGCCGGCGTGATTCGCGACGAGCAGCGCGCGGCCCTGCGCGGGAATGTGCTCGAGCCCGGTCGCCTCGACGCGGAACCACTTCGAGTACAGGAACTCGAACAGCCACTCCCACCGCGCGGTCGCCCGCGGATCGCGGCCGAAATCGTCGACGACGTCGCTGCGGCCCCACATCGCGAGCGCGCGCCAGCGCCGCCACACACCCTCGAGCGGCAGGCGCTTGCGCAGATCGATCGGGAATGCAGGCGTGTGGCGTTGTTCGAGCCGGCGCTCGAGCTCGCGCAGCTCCGCGTCGCTATCGCCGAGCTCGCTCGGCACGTAGCTCGGCTCGAACCCCGACGTCGCTTCGTAGTCGCGGGTGAGAAAAGCGATGTCCTGGCCGGCATCGGTCCAGCCGCGCGCGTCGGGCACGCGCGGATCGGCATCGCCGAACCAGTCTTCTTCGCCGTCGCCGATGATGGGGTCTTCGTCGTCCGGCATGGTCTTACAAGCTCGCTCGCGCGACATCGGTAGCGCCGTCCTCGGGCGCGACGCCGAGGAAGTCGAGGATCGTGCGCTTGATCGAGAGCCGCGG
>JBDUAS010000218.1:0-12335 GCA_040004535.1 Deltaproteobacteria bacterium | reverse complement strand
CGTTGTGCGCGTAGTCGAGCGCGTCGAGCACCTCGTGCGCGATCCACGCGGCGAGATGCGGCTCGACGCGGCGGCGACGCTGCGCGTATTCGCGGAGCAGCGCGAGCACGTCGATGCCCTCGACGTACTCCATCGCGATGAACAGGTCGTGATCGACGCGACCGAGCTCGAACGTCTGCGCGATCTTGGGATGAACGAGGCGAGCCGTGAGCTTCGCCTCGTCGATGAACATGTTCTTGTAGGTGTCGTCCACACCGAGGTGCGGGAGCAGGCGCTTGATCACCACCCGCTTCTGGAAGCCGTGCTCGCCCGGCGAGGTCGCCACGAACAGCTCGGCCATCCCGCCCATCGCGAGACGCTCTACCAGCTGGTAGCGCCCGAAATTGACGGGAAACTCTCCCACTGGAATTCAGCGTATCACGGCGATAGCGCTGATCATCTTTCGCTACGGCGCATCAATAAGTGACCCGCGCGTTCGAGAGCGTGTGCCACGGCACTGTCCAAATGCTCGAAGATCTGGAGCGACAGCCCGGCGTCCGACGTCGCCTTCGCCGCAGCGTCGGAGATGTTCCTGCGCGCACCGACGAGCAGTACGTGGAGCGCCGAGCCTTCGGCCTGTGCGAGAAATCCGCGGTAGCCGCGTTCGAAGTTGCGTTCGCCCGTCGCGGACAGCCCGCTGCAATCGACGATCAGCGTCGGCGCTCCAGTGCCCACCGCGAGCATCCACGCGCGCGCGAGCAAGTTGTCGAGCACGCCCGGAGTCGGCGCACCGACCAGCAGCACGGCAGGGACTTTCGGCAACAGCTCGACGACCGGCGTGCCGGCCTCGAGTTGTTCGTTCGTCTGCTCGCGCAGTGACTGGAGGCCCGCGGTCGCGAAGCCATCGAGGGCGACGACGGTCAGCCACTCGAACAGACGAGTCAGCGCGAGCGCGTCGGCGGGCAGGACCATGCCGGCGACGACCTCGCGAAGCTCGAGGAGCACGGCGCTGACGTCGAACCCCGTCGCGCCTTCACTCGCGAACTGTGCTCCCATGAATGCCGAGCTGCGCTCGAGCTCGCGCGTCGCATCCGAGCCGGGCACCAGCGCGACGGCACCACCGTGCGCGGCCTCGGTCAGGGTCTCCAGCAAGTTGGCGACCTGCGCGGTGTGGATCGCGGCCTTCGTCGCGCGGCGGAAGCGCAGCGGCGAGCGCTCGAACCGCACGATCCACGCGGCGAGGATCTCGCTCGACCGAGCGCGCAGCTCGGTCGCGAGCTGGCCTCTCACATTGTCATTTACCTTCGCACCGCCGTCGGCGCTGCTACGCGTCGGAGCTTCGTCCGACTTGTCGCCTTTCGGCGCCTCCCTCGCGTCGATCATCGCATCTCGACCGTAGCAAGCCCCCAGCCCATCCGCCATGTTACGATCGCTCGCGGTGAAGCTGCTTTCGGTAGCGCGCACGGACGTGGGGCGAAAGCGCCAGGGTAACGAAGACGCGTTCTTCCGCGACGATGCGCGAGGCTTCTACGTCGTCGCCGACGGGGTCGGTGGCCACAACAAGGGCGAAATCGCGAGTCGCGAGGCGGTCGAAGCCCTGACTTCATGGGTCTATGGCGCGTCGCGCGACCTCGACCGGCTCGTCGAGCGAGTGATGTTCGGCGACACGGAGTGCGTGTGGGAGATCCGCCGACTCCTCGAGAGCGGCGTCAAGAACGCCTGCTACATGGTCTACGGCATGGCCGAGCTCGATCCCGAGAAGAAGGGGATGTCGACGACGCTATCCGCGCTGCTGATCCGCGCGAACCTGGCGTTCGCCGCGCACGTCGGCGACTCGCGCGTCTATCGCGTGCGCACCAGCTCGGTGCTCCAGCTGACCGAGGACCACACGCTGATCAACTACAAGGTCAAGCACGGCATGATGACGAAGGCCGAGGCCGAGAAGGCGAGCGGCAAGAACGTGATCACGCGCGCGGTCGGTCACAAGGATTACGTCCAGGTCGACACCGCAGACATCGATACCGCGATCGGCGATCGGTTCCTCCTTTGCAGCGACGGCTTGCACGGCTACTTCACCAGCGAGACCGAGGTCGCAGAGCTGTGCGGCGATGGCGAGCTCGAAGAGTGTGCCGAGGCCGCGATCGGGCTCGCGAACCAGCGCGGCGGTAAAGACAACATCACCGCCGTCGTCGTCGAAGTTCTCGCCTAATAATAGGTCAGGCCGAGACAGAGCCCGTTGTTGAAGATCAGGCCCTTCTTCGACACGAGCGAGAGCTGACCGAACGTCTCGATCCCGAGCACCAGGTAGTGCCAGCGGACGAAATCGATGCCGATGCCGACGAGGCCGCCGATGCCACCGTGCGCCACCTTCAGCGACGGAACGAGGTTGTCCTCGGTATATGCAGTGACGCCGCCGGCGCCGCGGATCCACAGCGAGTTCGCGACGTAGTGCAGCGCGCCGGCCATGAAGCTGATGTCGTCGTTGTGGAGGATCGTCGGGCTGCCCTGCTTCTGGTAGAGCAGCGACCCGCCGGTGATCTCGAACGTCAGCACGGTCAACGGCGTCGCGACGTGGCCGACTCGAAATGACACACCGGGCCCGCGACCGACCCCATCGCCCATCGTGATGCCCGCGCCGAGCGACGCCGAGAACGTGGTGCCGTGGCGCGGCGCGTTCGATTCGAGGTTTGCTTCGTCCGCCGCTTCCATCGCCCTGGGATCCGGTGGGCTCGGCGAGGGTGTCGTAGTCGTAGTCGGCTGCGGTTGCGGTTGCGGTTTCGGCACGGGCGACGTGCTCGTCTGCGTCCGCGTGGCCTCGCTCGAATCGCCGCCCGCGTGCGCGACTCCTGCGAGCGCCAGCAGGACGCCGCCGATCTTCATTTCGGCTCGACCTTGGGAAACGTCGTCTGCCCCGCCAGGTGCGGCTGGTCCGGCAGCATCAACCGCTCGACCGCCTGGCCGTTGATCAGATGAGATTCGATCAGCTCCGGCACGTCGGCGAGGGTCACATGCCCGTACCAGACCTGCTCGGGGTACACGACAACCGACACGCCCTGCTCGCACTGATCGAGGCAACCCGCGTTGTTCGCGCGGATGATCTTGCCAAGGCCGCGTGCGGCCAGCTGCTTCTTCAGCTCGTCGCGGAGCTCGCAGCCACCGCGGGCTTTACACGAGCCCTTCGGGTGACCTTCGGGACGTTCGTTGATGCAGACGAAGACGTGTCGCTGAAAACCCGGCACCTCGCGGAAGCCTAGCACCCGTGGCATTCTTTGGGGTGGTGCCTGGAATGAGCCTGGTCGGCGCGCTGCTGGGCAGCTACCGCATCACCGACGAGCTCTCGAGCGGTGGTATGGGCACGATCTATCGCGCTCGCCACGAGCTGCTCGGGCGCGACGCGGCGGTCAAGGTGCTCCGGGCCGAGCTCACGTCGGATGCCGAGCTCGTCGATCGATTCTTCACCGAGGCGCGCGCCGCGACCGCGATCCGTCATCCGAGCATCATCGAGGTGTTCGACTTCGGCTACACCGAGGCTGGCGAGGCGTACCTCGTCATGGAGCTCCTCGACGGCGAGTCGCTGCACGCCCATCTCGTGCGCTTCAAGCCGGCGGGCCTGCCGCCGCAAGAGGCCGCGTTTCTCGCGCGTGCGCTCGCGAACGCGCTCGTCGCGGCACATGCGAAGGGCATCCTGCATCGCGATCTCAAGCCCGCGAACATCTTCCTCGTGCCCGACACCGAGCAACCGTACGGCGTGCGCGTGAAGATCCTGGATTTCGGGATCGCGAAGCTCGTCGATCCGACCGGCCAGCCACTCGGGCGCAGTCACACGATCGACGGCGCGCTGATCGGCACGCCGCGCTACATGGCGCCGGAGCAAGCGCGCTCGGCGAAGGCGATCGATCACCGCGCGGATCTCTACTCGCTGGGCTGCATCCTCTACGAGATGGTCGTCGGCGAGGCGCCATTTCCAAAGGGCGGTTCTGGCGAAGTGATCGCGATGCACCTGTTCGAAGAAGTCCGGCCGCCGCGCGAGCGCGTGCCCGGCATCTCGCCGGAGCTCGACCACATCATCTTGCGGCTGTTGCAAAAGGAGCCCGCGGATCGCTTCGCGTCGGCGCAGGAGGTGTCACGCGCGCTCGCCGGTCCTGCGGGGATCGAGATCACGCCATCGCCGTTCGCGCAGGCGCCGGCGACCGGACCGCATCAACCGGTCGCGCGGCCGAGCGTCGAGACCCACATCACCGCACCGCTGCCGTTCGCAGACGGCGGACCGACGCGACGCGACCGCGGCAACAAGCTGGCGATCGTCGCAGCGCTCGCGGTGCTCGTGATCGGTGGCGTCGTCGCGATCGTCGTCGCGCAAGGCAGCGGAGGCGGCGGCGATAAACCGGTCGCGCCACCTCTCGTCGCTGCGCCGACGGAACCGCTGCCGATGCAGGTCACGCAACCCTCAGCGCCCGCGGTCACGCCGCCTACGCCAGCACCTACGCCTACGGCTGAGACACCGCATCGTCCCGTGACGCCACACACACACGAACCGGCGGCGAAAGTTCCGCCGAAGCAGCCGGCGTGCGATCCTCACGATGGAGCGCACACGTCGAAGTGCGCACCGATCGAAACCACGCCGTGAAGCACCAGCTCCTCCTGTCCATGCTGTTTGCCGCGACCGCGGTTGCTCGACCCGTGACCGCGCCCGCCGACGTTCCACCTCTCGCGCAGGTCCACGACGAGCAGCAGCTCACCGAGATCATCACGGCGATCACGCAAGACCCGTCGGTCAAGGTCGACGATCCGAAAGCGCGCGCGGTCGCGCAAGCGCTCATGACCGAGGGTGTGCGCCGGCTCCAAGTCCAGGCCTACGATCAGGCCCTCGCGAATTTCCTCGAGGCGTACAACCGGTTCCCGAGCCCCAAGATCCTCCTCGACATCGCGTCGACGCTGAACGACATGGGGCGCACCGCCGACGCGGCGAACACGTACCAGCGTTACCTCGGCGATCCGGCGACCGGCGCCGAGCGCGTCGGCGAGGTCAAAGAGCTCCTGATCAAGCTCGATGCACAGCTCACGATCTTGATCGTGCACGTCACGCCGCACGGCAGCGAGGTCTCGATCGATGCGGGGCCGTTCGTGCCCGTGGGCAGCTCGCTGCAGACGCGGATCCGTCCCGGCACGCATACGATCCGGATCCGCAATGGCAGCGCGATCAACGCGACCGACTTCAACAGCTTCGAGGGCGAAACCCGCGACGTCGCGCTCGAGGTGACCACGCAAACGCAAACGCAAACGCAAACGCAAACGCAAACGCAAACGCAAACGCAAACGACTCCGGTCTCGGCCGCGAAGCCGCCCGAGCAAGTCCAGGGCTGGCTGGTCGACGGTCGAACCTACGGCACCGTCGACGGCAACAGCCGCGAGCGCCGCGTCCATGCGAACGTCACCGGCCCTGACGTCAAGCCGTACGTGCCGGGTGGCGAGCTCGAGTACGACGACACGCCGAACCTGGTAGAGCCCGTCGATCACCTGACGTCGGGCGTGATCGGCATCGTCCGGATCGACGGCAACCACTGGAGGGGCTTCGCCGGCGGCGTCGGCATCGCGTACGCCGCGTCCGATAACTTCGAGGTCGAGCTCGCGGGCCTGAAGTCCGACGTCTACGGCGCCTATGCCGGTGCGCGCTACTTGCTACTCACCGGCTGGCTGCGGCCGTACCTCGCCGCAGGCATTCCGATGTTCTTCTTCACCGACGATTCGAACACGTCGCAGGTCAGTGTCGGCGGCCGGCTCGCCGCGGGCATCGAGCTCCGGCTCAATGGCCACCTCAGCGTGCAAGGCGACCTCGGCGTCGAGCACTTCTTCAACGTCAGCGACGTCATCTACAAGATGCAGACGTTCGAGGCGACGACGTTCGCTCCGACGATCGGCGTTATCGGCAGGCTCTGACATGCCGGGGCGAGCACGCAGCCTCACCGTGCTCGTGCTGATCGCCGGAACCGCGCACGCAGGCACGGGTGTGATCGCGACGCCGCCCGTGACGTTCGTCGTCACCGGCTCGGGTACCGGCACGGCGAACGCCTCGCTCCAGAACACGAGCAGCGGCGCGTTCCAGGTCCGGCTCGTGCGCGATGCCTCGTGTGGGACAGATATCGATTTTTCGATCGCCGGCGGCAACCCGTTCACGCTGCCGGGCACGACGAGCAAGCCCGTGACGTTCGCTTGCTCGAACGCGCCGCTCGGGATCGAGCGCTGCATCGTTCACGCGGTCGACGCGAACACCGGCGAACCGCTCGTCGATCTAGCGGGCGCGTGCGAGCACGTCAACTCGACCGGCTTGACCGCGGCGACGCCAACGCTCGCGTTTGGCCCCGTCACGGTCGGCGACACCGTCGCGCTGCCGCTCGTGCTCACCAACAACGGCAGCTCGCCGATCAGCAAGTTGTTCTTCCAAACCGACGACCTCGACGACAACTTCGAGATCGCGCTGCCGTGCAACCCCGATGCGCCTGCGTGCGACGGCAAGATCGTGCCACTCGCGGCCGGTGATTCGACGAATGTGGTCGTCCACTGCATGCCGCGCACGAGTGGCGCCCACACGGCGCACCTCGAGATCGCGACCGATGGCGGCGTTCACCTCGCGTCGCAGATCACGCTGACGTGCACCGGCGTCGATGCGACGACACCCGTGCTCGGCGTGACGCCGCCGGTCGTCGCGATCGCCACGCCCGTCGACGTCGTCTCGGCGATCGCGCACTCGACCGTGTATCTGACGAACCTCGGTACCGGCACGATCCAGATCAGCGACATCCGGCCGATCGATATCGACACCGGCGCTGCGTTCGACTGGTCGTTCACCCTCGGCGGCACGTGCAGCACCGTGTCGTGCATGCTCGCGGCCGGTCAAACCGTCTCCGTCGATCTCGCGTTCGATCCGAGCCAGGCCGCCATGCGTCGCGCGTTATTGCTCGTCCAGTTCAAAGACACGATCGATCGCACGCGCACGATCCCGCTGCTCGGCACCGGCGGCGGCGCGACGCTGCAGCTATTCGGCACGCCGAACATGCTCGATCTCGGCTCGATCCCGCTCGGCAAGTCGACGAGCACGACGCTGCACTTCGCGAACACCGGCAACCGCGACACGACGGCGATGCTCGGACTCGCACCGATCGGTCCGTTCTCGCTCGCACCACCCGCGACCCTGACCGTGACGCCGACCGCGATCGCGGATCTGATGGCGACCTGCACCCCGACCGCGCCGGGCCTCGTGCCTACGACGGTGAACGCGACGAGCACCGATACGATCACGATGACGACGATCCAGGTCGCGACGACGTGCACCGGCACCTCGACCCCGCTCTACACGACGCCGACGAGCTTCGATTTCGGCGAGGTCCGGTTCGATGGCGGTCCGGTAAGCCAGATGTTCGACGCGGTGTCGAACGGCGCACCACTCACGCTCTCGGATAACCCGCACCTCGACCTGACGAACGCGAGCATCACGGTCGGCGTACCGTCCGGGACCACGACCCCCGCGACCTTCACCGTCACGGTCATGCCGACGGCCGAAGGGAGCTTGAATGCACACGTGATCGTGGATGACACCGCGGGAGATACGCTCGCGATTCCGATCACCGGCCGCATCGTGACCGCCGCCTACGGCGCGACGACGAACGTCGACGTCGGAACGTTCTGCGTGAATCAACCGACCACGCCCGGGTTCGCGACGCTCGACTCGACAGGCACCGCGACGATCGGACTCGGCGCGCCAACGTTATCGCCCGGTGCACCATTCGACCTCGAGCTGATCGCGCCGACGGTCTACCCGGCGCTGTTGCCGAGCGGGAAGTCCGCGACCGTGTCGATCACACCGTTTCGCCAGACCGGCAAGACGTCGCTCACAGGTACGTTGACGTGGCCGACCGATGTCGCGAGCTCGCCGACCGCGACGACGAAGCTGACCGCCGAGTTCATCGACTCCGGCGGTGCGATCGCGCCGACGGTCGTGTCGTTCGAAGACGTGCCGGTGCACGTGTACATGGCGAACGGCAAGAGCGTTACGATCCAGAACTGCAACAGCGGCGTGCTCGATCTCGAACCGCCAACCGTGCCGGCGCCATTCTCGATCGACAGTCCGAACTTTCCGAACCAGCTCGCGCCGGGAGAGACGGCGACGTTCACGGTCGGCTTCCATCCCACAAAGGTCGACATGTTCGTCGCGGATCTGCTGATCCGGTCGCCACAACTACCGGGCGCGCCCCTTGTCGTCCACCTCGAAGGCAACGGCACGACCGAGACGCCACCGGGTCTGGACGGCGGCAGCGGCCACGGTGCGACGTCATCGACGAGTTTTTACGCGTGCAGCTGCACCACCAACGAGCCCGGTGGCGGCGCGCCGATCCTGCTCGCGCTCGTGATCATTTTCCGGCGCCGTGCCGGATCTTCTTGAGCTCGCCGAAGAACAGCTCGATCTCTTCCGCCTTCGTATAGAAGTGCGGCGCGATCCGGATCCCGACACCGGGCCGGTGATCGCAGAAGAACCTGCGGCGATTCAATTCGCGGCACACGTCGGCCGAGCCGACGAAGTCGAACACGACCGAGCCCGCGCGTTGCTCCGCCGGGCGCGGCGAGTTCAGCTTCATACCGAGTTCGTCGACCCAGTCGATGATCTTCTGGGTCATCACGAGCGACTTCTCGCGGATCTTGCGCGCGCCGATCTCGCCGACGATCGTCTGGCCCGCGCGCGACTGATAGAGCGCCGCCACCGCCGGCGTGCCGCCCATGTACCGCCACGCGGTGTCGGCGTAGGTCTGCGCCGGCATCGTGAACGCGAACGGCGATTCGTTGCCGAACCAGCCGGTGACGCGCGGCGCGAACTGCTCGATCAGATCCTTGCGCACGTACAGCCACGCCGCACCGGCGCCGCCGCACATGTACTTGACCGAACCGCCGCACGCGAACGACACGCCGAGATCGACGACGTCGACCGGAATCACGCCGATCGATTGATAGCAGTCGAGGATCACGTGCGCGCCGACCGACTTGGCCTTCGCGATGATCTTCTTCGCGTCCTGAATGTACGCCGACGAGAACACGACGTGCTGCATCGGCACGACCAGCGTGTGCTCGTCGATCGCATCGATCATCGCCTGCGTGTCGATCGTGATGCCATCCGCGGCCGCAGGCACCAGCACGCACTTCGCGCCGCGCCGCTCCTCGGCCTGCCAGACGTACGACACCGTCGGGAACATCAGCGACTCGTAGACGATCTTGTTGCGCTCGGGTTTGTAGTCGAAGCAAGACGCGAGCACGGACATGATCGTCGACACGTTCTGGTTCATCACGACCGTGCCCTGCGGCGCCGAGATGATCTTCGCGATCCGCTCGCCCGCGCGATCGACCTCCGGCAACCAGTCGCTCCACGCGGTGATCGACTTCGTCCGCCACAGCTCGAAGAACTCGCAGAGGTCCTCTTTGGCCTGCGCCGGCACGCAGCCGAGCGAGTGCGAGATGAAGTGCACGCAGTCCTCGAGCGCGGGGAACTTCGTGCGGTACTCGAGCAGGCTATCGGCGACGGGGTCGGCCATGGGAGTGGCTTAACATGTTAGGAACCAGCGATGCGCATCGCACTGCTCGCCGCCTTGGTGTTCGCGTTCGGTTGCAAGAAAGACCACGAGGCCGCGCCCGTGCCTGCCCCGCTGCCTGCGCCGGCGGGGTCTGCCGTCGCTCCAACGCCGCCGCCCACACCTGCGGATCCCGCGGCACTCGATCGCGTGACGAAGGAGATCCTCGAGTACACGTATCAGATGATCCCGCTGCTCGCCGGCTTCGACGGCAACTGCGATCACCAGATCGCTGCGATGACGAAGCTCGAACCGCTCGTCGACAAGATCCGCGCCGACACGCTCGCGGCCGGTCCCGACGTCGATTTCCGGGTCAGGCAATACATGCAAGAGCACAAGCAAGACGTCGTCGACGCGATCAACAAGCAGCTCGAGCTCGCGAAGATGAGCCGCGCGGATCTCGAGCTCAAGGACTCCGACGTCAAGGCGAAGTGCGGCACGAACCCGAAGTACCAGGCCGAGATGAATCGGATCGGCGTGATGAAGAAGAAGACCTAAGTCGCGTCGCCGGGAGCCGCATCGGCCGGCGCAGCGTCATGAAGCGCCGCTCCCGGCGCATCGATCACGCCAGCGTCGAACGGGACCGGCGGCAGCTCCGTCCGCGTGTGCACGCGCACCGCACCGTCCGGCAGCATTTCGTCATCGGGCGGTAGCTCGTGTGCGTTCGTATCGGCGAGCTCGGTCACCAGCCATGCGAGCCCGCCGAGCCCCAAGCCGACGATGCCGGTGATGAGGCCGCACGTCTCCTGCTTGCCACCTTGGATCTCGCACGACACCAGACCGACAGAGGCGGCGCCGATACCGACCGTGAGTGCGGGATGATTCGCGCACGACAACCCGAGCGCGAGCGCGACGACAGCTCCGAATCGAATCATCCGTGATAGCCGGGCTCTTTGCCCTGCGCCTCTTGCGCCTTCGTCCAGTCGGCAAACACGTCGTCGCGGACGTCCCACAGCGCCGGGAAGAACCGCGTCTTCATGCCGTGCGCGAGCAGGTCGGAGTGCTTGCCCTTGAGCGACGGCGTACCGGTACCGATGATCCGATAGACCAGGATGAGGTGGCGCTGGCGCCACATCTGGAGCAGCTGGTCGTAGTCGGTCAGGCCCTCGGCGAGCTGGAACAGATCGTGGTGATCGTGCGGGTGCTCGTAGAGCTCGCGCAGGGAGACGCCGGCGCGCTCGAGGAACGCGGCGAACGCCGGCCACACGACCTCCTGCGGCAGCCTCAGCATGGTGCGGAAGCCAGGCGACTCCTGGCCCGAGCCACGGCCGAGGCCGGTGCGGATCGTCATGTAGTCGGTCGGCGCCATCGTATCGAGGAGCTCGATCGACTGGAGCAACACGCGCTGGACCTTCGCGACGCGGCCGAGCGCCGTGATCGCGCGATGGACCTCGTCGGCCTGGAGCAGCGTCGCCATGAAGCGCAGCTCGTGATCGATGAGCTTCATGTAGAGCTCGTGCGCTTGGTGCACGACCTGAAACTGCATCTCGTCGTGGCACGTCAGGCTCTCCGGTGCCTTCTGAAGGCCGAGGAGCTCTTCGGTGCGGATGTACTTCTCGTAGTCCGTCAGCGCCATCCTGCCGAGCGATGTACCACGGCTCGAGTGCGTAAAGTCAACTAATTGATTTTACATGGTAAATATAAGAGTTGTTAGCACTCGCCGTAAGGGGTTGCCAAGCACGGCTAGCGTTGTTACTGGAGTGCACATGAAAATCCGCCCGCTCCACGACCGCATTCTCGTCAAGCGCCTCGAAGAAGAGACCAAGACCACCGGTGGCCTGTTCATCCCCGACTCGGCCAAAGAGAAGCCGATCCAGGCGAAGGTGATCGCTGTCGGCGCTGGCAAGCGCGACAAAGAGGGCAAGGTCATTCCGCTCGACGTGAAGGCCGGCGACAAGGTGCTGTTCTCGAAGTACAGCGGCACCGAAGTGAAGATCGACGGCGAAGAGCACCTCATCATGCGCGAGGAAGACCTCCTCGCCGTTCTCGACTGATCTCGTTAGCGAAGGAAAAAGGATACGAACATGGCAGCCAAAGAAATCATTTTCTCGTCGAGCGCTCGTAGCGAAATTGCTAAGGGCCTCAACCTCCTCGCGAACGCAGTGAAGGTGACCCTCGGCCCGCGTGGCCGCAACGTCATTATCGAGAAGTCGTGGGGCTCCCCCACCGTGACCAAGGACGGCGTCACGGTCGCGAAAGAAGTCGAGATCGAGAACAAGTTCCAAAACATGGGCGCGCAGATGGTGAAGGAGGTCGCATCGAAGACCTCCGACGTCGCCGGTGACGGCACGACCACCGCGACCGTGCTCGCGCAGGCGATCTACAACGAGGGCTCGAAGCTCGTCGCCGCCGGTCTCAACCCGATGGACCTCAAGCGCGGCATCGACGCGTCGGTCGCGGCCGTGATCGAAGAGATCAAGAAGATGTCGACGCCCACCAAGGGCAAGGCCGAGATCGCGCAGGTCGGCACGATCAGCGCCAATGGCGACACCGAGATCGGCGAGATGATCGCCGAAGCGATGAACAAGGTCGGCAAAGAGGGCGTCATCACCGTCGAAGAGGCGAAGACGATGACCTCGGAGCTCGACGTGGTCGAGGGCATGCAGTTCGATCGCGGCTATCTGTCGGCGTACTTCGTCACGGACAGCGAGCGCATGGAATGCGTGATGAATGACCCGTACATCCTCATCCACGAGAAGAAGATCTCGAACATGAAGGAGCTCCTCCCGGTGCTCGAGCAGGTTG
>JBDUAS010000485.1:0-3659 GCA_040004535.1 Deltaproteobacteria bacterium | reverse complement strand
GCAAGTACATCGGCAGGATGCCGCACTTGTTCGTCATCGCGAGGTAGCCGAGCGAGGGCTTGAAGTCCGCCATGATGCCGGTGTCACTGCGCGTGCCCTCTGGGAAGATCAGCAGGATGTAGCCATCGCGGATCACGTCGCCGGCGAGCCGCAGCGATTCGCGCAACGAGCCGTGGCGCTCCATCGGCACCACGTTCGTGAAGTTCTCGAAGTACATCCGGCGCACCGGATCCTCGAAGAAGTAATCCTTCGCACCGAGCGCGACGAGCGCCTCGCCTTGCTCGCCGAGCGCGTACTTGACGAGCCCGGTGTCGAGGTGGCTCGCATGGTTCGCCGCGACGATATAGCCACCGAACGGCGGCACGTTGCCCTGGCCGTAGATATCGGTCTCGAGCACGCGTTCGTAGAGCGCGCGCATGCCGCCGCGCAACGCACGCCGGCCGAGCGCCACGAGTGGGCGCGGGACGTCGATGTCGTCGTCGAGCTTGCCGTCCTCGCGGTCCTGCTTGTCCTTCGCCGCCTTTTCCTTGCGCAGGCGATCGCGCTTCGGCTTCTCGCTCTTCGCCTTCGCGCCGAGCCGCGCGACGAGCTTCTCGACATCCGCGACCGTCTCGAGGCCGGTGACCTCCGCGGGGTCCGGCAGGTCGACGCCGGCCGCCTCGAGCGCGACCGCGAGCTCGGTGAACATCAACGAATCGAAGCCGAGCTCCGCGAGCGCGGTCTGCGAGTTGATCGTGCCGCGCTTCTTTTGCGACACGTCCGCGAGCATGTCGTGGATCCAGGCCGTCCCGGTGTTGCCGCCACTCGCCGCGAGCTCCTTGATCTCCGCGCCCTGCTTGTGAGCGCGCTCGAGCCTCTGCAATTCCTTGATGACCTCGCGCTTCTTGATCTTGCGGGTCGAGGTCTTCGGCAGATCGAAGTCCCACAGGTGCCAGATCTTGACCCGCTTGTAGAGTGCGAGCGTCTTCGTCACCTTCTTGACGTGCTCGCGCACGGCCTCGCGGACGTGCTCGCGATCCCGTGATTTGGCGGCGTTGTCCTCGTAGTCGGGGACGATCAGCATCGCGACGGTCTCGTTGCCGCCCTCCGCGGGCAAGCCGACGACCGAGACTTCCTTGACGTACTCCGAGTCGCCGTACAGCTCCTCGAGCTCGTCGGGATAGATGTTCTCGCCGCTCGCGCCGAGGATCATCTCCTTCTTGCGGCCGACGATGAACAGATTGCCATCCGCGTCGAGCTTGCCGAGGTCACCGGTGTGCAGCCAGCCGTTGACGATCGTCTGCGCGGTTGCCTCGGGGTTCTCGTAGTAGCCCGCCATCACGTTCGGGCCCTTCGCGATCACCTCGCCGATACCGTTCGCGTCGGGGTTTTCGAGCTTGACGTCGATGCCCGGCAGCGGCCGGCCGACCGAGCCGGGGATGACCTTGTCGCCGGGCCGGGTCACCGTGAGCACCGGCGACGACTCCGTCATGCCGTAGCCCTCGTAGAGGTTGAAGCCCAGGCCGTTGAACGTCTTCATCGTATCGGCGGGTAGCGCCGAGCCGCCGGAGATCAACAACCGCATCCGACCGCCGAGCTTGCGGTGGACGGGGAAGAACATCGCCTTGCCGGTGCCGATGTCCCACGGCAGCTTGTCGCGGATCGCGCGGTTGAGATCGATGATCGCGTCGAACGCCTTCTCGACGAAGACGCCAGCGTCGCTGACGTTCTTGTAGATCTTGCGCTCGAGCAGTTGCCACAGCGCGGGCACGCCGACCATGCCGGTGATGCCCTCGTGCTCGAGCGCGTGCGCGAGCGAATCGGCCTCGACCTCCTCGAGATAGTCGATCGATGCGCCGGCGGCGAGCGGCATCAAGAAGCCGGCCGAGAACTCGAACGTGTGGTGCAGCGGCAGCACCGAGAGCAGCGTGTCGTGCTTGTAGAGCGTGAACAGCGCCGACAGCTTGCTCACCATCGAGGTGAAGTTCTTGTGCGTCAGCATCACGCCCTTCGGCGTGCCAGTCGTCCCGCTCGTGAAGATCAGCGACGCGAGCGCATCGCCCTTGACCTCCGGCCGCACCGCACCGACCGAGACATCGGGCTCGGTCAGGAGCTCGTCGTACGCCATCACCCGAATGTCGAGGCCCTGGTTCGCGAGGTATTCCTGGAGCGCCGGGTGCGCGACGGACCACACCTGCATCACGTCGGGCTCGTCGTCGTCGGGAATCGGCAGCGCGATGTTCGCTTCGCCGGCCAATCGCTCGGCGACCTTGCGCGACACGACGATCACCTTCGCCGCTGACACCCGCGCGAGGTTCACGACCTCGGGCAGCGTCAGCGCCGAATCGAGCGGCACCGCGGCGGCGCCCGCGAGCAAGAACGCGAAGTACGAGATGCCCCACTCCGGGCGGTTCTCGCTCATGATCATGCACTTCAGGCCGGGCCCGATACCGTGCTGGCGCAACACGCCGGCGCCTTGCCACGCGAGCTCGCCGAGCTGCGCGTAGCTGTACGTGATCGGATCCGCCGGATCCTCGTCCTCGGCGACCTTGCGCAACAGGCGCAGCGCCGGGCGATGGCCGTGGAGCTTCACGGCGGCCTCGAACAGCTCGATCATCTCCTTGTACGTGTAGACGCTCTTCGGCTTCGCGCCGAATTCCTCGTCGAGCTTGTCGAACGTCCACTTCTGGAGCCCCGGGAAGTGGGTGTCGAGCCAGTACGCGCGCCAGTCGATCAGATGCGGCGCCCACAGCAGCTTGTCTTGATCCGCCGGCAGCACCCGCGCCCACAGCGCGCGCATGTGATCGCAGCGGAACGCGATGTCGTGATCCGTCGTGAACGGCTTGAACAGCTCGACCAGCTCGTTGATCTGGCCGGTGAACGTCGACACGTTCTGCAGCTTCTCGCGTGCCCGCTCGCCGAGCGCCTCGACGCGGGGCGCCCCCCACCTCGGCAGCTTGTCGTCGATCAGCTTGATCAGCGAGTCGGCGACCTTCTTGATCGCGGGCGCCGACCACTTCTCGAACGTCTCGTACGAGACGGGCCCGGTCTCGAGCCGCGCCTTGATCCGCGACTTGAGCTCGTCCTCGCCACGGTCGGCCTTGTCGAGATGAACCTGCCGCACCGCGAGACCGGTCAGCTGGGTCAGCCGCTTGCTCGAGATCCGATTCACGTCGGACGAGCCCATCTGGTAGATCTGCTCGTGCTCGCCGGCGAGGATCGCCGCGGTCGCGAGCAACATGCCCGCGGTGATGCAGTCGACCGGGATGACGTCGAGCGCCGTGTCGTCGCCCATCGGCACGTTGCGATGCCCCTTGAGCATCAAGTACATCAGCGGCGCGGTCGTGTTGAAGCCTTCGTTCCAGCCCGGGAACGGATAGCGCACGCTCGACTCGACGATCGCCGGGCGCACGATCGTCGACGCGACGGTGCGATCCGAAAGGATGATCTGCTCGCCGAGCGACTTCGTATACGTGTACGTGTTCGTCCAGCCCCAGTGGCGCGCGCGTTCCATGCCCTGCTTCGTGAGCACGTCGTTCAGCCAGATCTTGCGCTCGCGTGCGACGGCGATCTTGAGATCGTCCTCGTCGTCGGGATCGCGGCGCTGCGTGCGCAGCGTCTCGGCACCCTTCTCGCGGAACTCCGAGATGTGCTGGCGGTCGTTCGATTTCTCGCGCGCC
>JBDUAS010000217.1:0-12350 GCA_040004535.1 Deltaproteobacteria bacterium | reverse complement strand
TCGACACGTCGAAGCGCGCCCGCCGCGACTTCGCGCAGCAAGCGCTCGAGTCCGCGGCGCGTCGCGAGCAAGCCCTCCGCCGCTTGAACCTGGACGTCGTGACCGTCTCCACCGATCAGCCGTACGTCGAAGCGCTGATCGCGTTCTTCCGCGCCCGCGCGAAGAGAATGGCGCACGGCTGATGGGGACGGTAACCACTTCCTCAACTTGTGGCGTGCAACGCGGCGGAATCGCTGGCGCGCCGAGGGACGGTTACAACTTTAGGGTCGCGCGCGGTGTCGTGCTGGTGCTCTCGCTCGTCAGCGCGATCGCCGCGGCACAGCCTGCGGGCTCGGCCTCGGCATCGGGCTCGGCATCGGGATCGGCCTCGGCATCGGGCTCGGCCTCGGCATCGGCATCGGGATCGGGATCGGCATCGGGATCGGGATCGGCATCGGTATCGGGATCCGGAATCTCGGGAACCGGCTCCGCCGTGATCATCCAGCTCGATCCGGAAGCCCCCGCCGTCAACGCCGTCGCCGCTCCGACCGAGCTCAAGCTCGGCGGCCGCTTCACGCTGTTCGTCAACGCCGTGATGGAGCCCGGCATCGAGGTCAACCTGCGCGAGCCGATGGACCTCGGCGGCGCGATCGAGATCGGCAAGCGCGTCAGCGAAGACCGCGTCCAGCAAGACGGCAAGCACGTCCGCGAGTGGCAGATCGAATGTCGCGCGTGGGAGCTCGGCGAGGTCATCATTCCGCCCGTCGCCGTCACGTTCACCGTGCTCGGCAAGGCCGGCCAGGTCGAGACCAATACCGTCCCGCTCCACGTCACCGGCGTGCTCGGCGACTCCGACGATCCCAAGCTCATGCGCGAATCCGCCGCGCCGCTCGTCCTCCACGAGAAGAGCCTGCTCGCGCGCATCCTCGATTGGTTCGCCGACACGACCCATCTCGCGATCCTGATCGGCGCACTCGTCGGCGCTTGGGTAGGCTGGCGGTTCCGCAAGCTGCGCCGCCGCCGGATCACTCGCCTCGTCGGTGGCCTCGTGCCGATGAATGCGCCGCGCCGCCGGATCGACATGACCAGCGAGCGCGCGCTCGAGCGCCTGCTCGCGATCGAACAAACCGGCACGCTCGCGAACGACGCCCAGCGCCACGCCGGCTACGCCGAGATGACCGACGTGATCCGCGACTACCTCGGCGCGCGCTACCACGTGATGACGACCGAGATGACGACCGCCGAGCTCCTCCTCGCGCTCGCCGGCAAGCTCGACGACTTGCATCGCGACCTCGTCGAGCGCTGGCTCGCGAGCGTCGATATCGTCAAGTACGGCAACTTCCCGGCGACCCGGGCCGAGGCGTATGAAGCACTCGAAGACGCGCGCACGCTCGTGATCACGACGACGGCGCCGCGCGCGACCGCCGCGGCCGCTCCGGCCTCGCAGGAGGTCGCATGACCCGCGAGCGCGCATTACGGGTCCTCTGGCCGTGGCTGCTCGTCGCGTTGATCACGACCGTGCTCGTCGTCGGCGCGGCGGCGTTCTATCACGTCAAGATCAGCATGCTGCGCCACGAGCTCGGCCGCCTGATCCACCTCGCGTTCCATCCCGAAGATCAAGAAGGCGAGCTCGTCGAGTGGAAGTCGCCGCGTGCGATCGTCCTCGTCGCCGGCGCCGCGATCGTCGGCGCGGTCGCGTTCCACCTCCATCGCCGGCGCGCCGCTGCGATGGCGTTCTCGCAGGTCGCGCTCGTCAGGAAGCGCGGGCTCGCGTCGTGGCTCGCCGACCTCCCGGCCGCGTTGCGCGTGGTCGCCGTCGGCGCGATCGCGATCGCGCTCGCGCGTCCCGAGACCTACCGGATCGTGAAGCACGACGTCGACTCGATCGACATCATGCTCGTCGTCGACATGTCGAAGTCGATGGAGGAGACCGACATGCAGCGCGACCGGCTCGACGCCGCGCAGCGCGTGATGCGGCGGTTCCTCCACAAGACCCACAACGATCGGGTCGGCCTCGTCGTGTTCGGCCAGCAGGCGATGCTGCAGTGCCCGTTGACTCAGGATACGAAGCTGCTCGAGCAGATCGTCAGCGACCTCGCGATCGGCGACGTTCCCGAGCTCGGGACCGCGATCGGCGACGGTCTCGCGCTCGCGCTCGCTCAGCTGCGCCGCTCCGACGCGAAGAGCAAGGTCGTGATCCTGCTCTCGGACGGTGACACCAACTGGGTGACCCGCTTCGATCCCGATCAAGCCGCGAACGCCGCGAAGGAGATGGGCGTCAAGGTCTACACGTTGCTCGTCGGCTCCGAGAACTCGGACCTGTTCGGTGGGATGTCGGTCAATCCTGCGACGCTGCGCAACATCGCCGCGACCACCGGCGGCGAGTTCTTCCGCGCCGCCGACTACGAATCGTTCGATCGCGGGTTCCAGACCGTGCGCAAGAAGCTCGATACGACGAAGCGCACGATCAAGGAGCGCGTCCCCGACAAGCAGCTGTTCCTGCCATTCGCGATCATCGCCGCCGTGCTGATCGGGCTCGAGCTGTTGCTCGCGAACACGCGCCTGCGGAGGTTCCCATGAGCTTCGTCCATCCGACGGGCTTCATCCTCGCGTGCGCGATTCCGATCGCGGTGTTCGCGCTGTATCTCTACGACCGCGCGCGCCGCCGCCAGCTCACGAACCGGCTCGGCGAGCTCCCGGTCGTCCAGAAAGTCATCGCGACCGCGTCGCCCGGCCGCCGGCTCGCGAAGGCGATCCTCGTCGGGCTCGGACTCGGGCTCGTCGGCGTCTCGATCGCGCGTCCGCAGATCAACGGCAAGCGCACGGTCAAGCTGCGCGGCCTCGACCTCGTCGTCGCGGTCGATGTCTCGAAGTCGATGCTCGTCGACGACGTGGGCCAGACCGCCGCGATGCAGGCGAAGAAGATTCCGGCGAGCCGGCTCGGTCGCGCACGCGAGCTCGCGGTCGCGTTGATCGACGGACTCGACGACGACCGCGTCGCGCCGCTCGTGTTCGCCGGCGCCGCCGTGCACTTCCCGCTGACCGAAGATCGCGAGGTCGCCGATCGCTTCCTCTACGATCTCGGCCCGGCCGACGTGGCGTTCGGCTCGAACCTCGCCGAGGTGTTCCGGGTGTCGCGCTGCATGCTGCGCCCGGATCTCTACGACGACCTTGGCTGCTCGCGGATCGGACATCGCGGTCACGGCGGCGATCCGCTGCCCGGCGACAAGGTCGATCCTGCCGACAAGGTCGACAGGGACGAGCCCGTCATCGCCAAGGAAGAGCGCGGCAAGGCGGTGATCGTGTTCACCGACGGCGGCGATCCGGACGCCGAGTCCGTCCGCGAGGTCGCGACCTCGCGCGAGCTCGGCATCGCGCTGTTCATGGTGGGCGTCGGTACACAGGCCGGCGGTGTCGTTCACGAGATCGATCAAGACGGCAACGCGACGACCGAGCCGAAGCACCTGCGTGATGGTGAGACCGTCACGTCCAGGCGGGACGACGCCGGCATGCGCCAGCTCGTGGCAGCGGCCGGTGACGAAGGCCGGTTCTTCGTCGCTTCCGAGCGCGGCGAGGTCGATCCGCAACCGATCCTCGATGCGCTGAAGGCGGTCAACCGCGGCCTGTCGACGAAGCAGGTCTACGAGAAGCACGACATCTTCCAGCCGTTCTTGTTCGTGGGCCTCATGCTGCTCGTGATCGAGACCGCGATCTCGACGCGCCGCCGGCGCAAATATCCGGAGGTCCGCGCGTGAGGCGGCTCCACTTGATCGCGCTGTTGCTCGTGTGTGCAGCATGGGATCCGTGGCGCTCGCCGAACCCCGACGTCGAGGCCGGCAATGCCGCGTTCGCGCGCGGTGACTTCGATGCAGCGCTCCGCGCGTACGATCGCGCAGCGAAGGACGGCACCGTCGATCCTGAAGGCCTCGCGTACGACCGCGGTACGGTGGAGATCAAGAAGGCCGAAACATCGAAGGATCCGCAGGATCACGACAAGTGGCTGCAGAAGGGCATCGAGGACCTCAAGGCCGCCGGTCAGTCGAAGGATCCACGCGTGCGCGGCGACGCGCAGTACAACCGCGGCAACGCGTTCATGAACCAGGAGCGCTGGGACGACGCGATCGAGGCGTTCAAGCAAGCGCTGCACGATCAGCCCGACAACGCCGACGCGAGCATCAACCTCGAGCTCGCGCTCAAGCATCGCAAGAAGCAGCAGATGCAGCAGCAGCAGGGTCAGGGTCCGCCGCAGCGCGGCCAGCGCGGCCAACGCGGCCAGCAGGGGCAACAAGGTCAGCAGGGCCAGCAGGGCCAGCAGGGCCAGCAGGGCCAGCAAGGCCAGCAGGGCTCGAATGGCCAGCAAGGCTCGAACGGGCAACAAGGCTCGAACGGCCAGCAAGGTTCGAACCGCGGCTCGAACGGCTCGAACGGGTCGAACAACGGCTCGAATGGCTCGAATGGCTCGAATGGCTCGAACGGATCGAATGGTTCGAACGGCGGCTCCGCCGGTCCGCACGGCCAGAACAACAACCCGCAGCAGGGCAGTGGCTCGAACGGCTCGAACAACGGCTCGGCGGGTTCGAACAACGGCCAGAACCAAGGCGGCGGCAACCAGGGCTCGAACAACGGCTCCGCCGGCTCCGGCGCCGGTTCGGGTGGTCCGCGCGGCAACACGAACCAGCACGGCCGCAACCAGCACGGCCAAGGGCAGGGGCCCAAGGGCCCGAACGACGGCAAGCTCGACGACCTCGAGAACTTCTCGCGCCGCATGCAGCGCGACGAAGCGCGCCGTCGCAGCGCGGGCAAGCCGCCGGATCCCGACAAAGACTGGTAGTCGCGGCGACGTACCGGCGATCGCGCGGGCGAGCGAAACGCGCGAAGAGCCGCCGACCTACGGCACCAACGCGTCGCCAAGCATCGCGAAGCGTTGGCATCGCGCGCGGCTCGCTCGAGCACGAAGCTGGGGGTCTCCGCTACAGCTTCTCGGCTTCGACGATGTACTGCTCGGGCAGTGCGATCGGCGACAGTCTTGCCGAGAGCCCCGCGCCGGTGAGCTCCGCGATGATCGTCTCGGGCGCGAGCCGCATGTGCGCGGGTGGACCGCGACGAGCCGCGGTCGTGAAGTCGACGACGATCAACCGTCCGCCGGGGCGCAGCGCGGCAACGAGATCGCGCGCATAGCTCGCGCGATCGTCGAGGTGATGCCAGACGTCCACGACGAGGATCGCATCGACGCTGTTCGGCGCCAGCCCCGACGCAGTCCGCGATGCGGAAACGGCGCGAAGATTCGGGAGTTGTTCGCGGCGCGCGCGTACCTCGAGGTAGCGCACCATGTCCGGCTCGATGTCGGTCGCGATCACCGCGCCTTGCGGCACCGCACGGGCGAGACGAACGGCGAAGTAGCCCGTGCCCGCACCGACGTCGGCGACCGTCATCGAAGGTGCGAGCGCCAGCGCGCGCAGCACGTCGTCGGGGCGTTGCCAGGCGTCGCGCGCCGGATCGTCGAGCATCGCTGCCGACTGGTCTGCGTTCGCGAAATCGTGCGAGTGGCCGGTGTGCGCCGAATGATCCTCTTGCGGTGGCGCATCTCGTGCTCGAGCCGAGCCGCACGCCATCACGAGCAGCACGACTCCGAGCCCACCGGCGCCGCACAGCGCGAAGAACACGACGCGCGCGAGCGTCATGCGTGCCCTCGATCGAGTGCGAGGTCACCGTCGAGCGCGGCAGCGGCGTGCATCCCGGAAGCAGCCGCAGCGATCGCGGCCTGCATCCGCGACGTCGCGTCGCCGGACGCGAAGATGCCGGGCACCGAGGTCTCGCGCTTCATCGGATCGACCTTGATGTAACCGTCGTCGTCGTGGATGTGGGTCGCGGCGGCGTTGCGGCGCGGGCCGGCGTCGCACGACAGCACGCGCTTGCGGGCGCGGCCGAGCGTGAGTGCGGCCTGCAGGCCACCAGGTCCGCCGCCGACGATGACGACATCAAACAGCATGGTGATGATCCTTTCGCGCACGGCCTCGCGTGCGGTTGCGGGTGGCGACGTCTGCGGCGAGACGTGCGAGCGTGACCTCGCCCAGCCGCGCGAGCAGGGCCACCTCGGCGGCGCGGAATGACTCGCCCAGCGCGGCGTTGACCGCTTGCTCGACGAGACAACCGGGCGATTCGGTGCGATTGCCGAGCGCGAGCACCGACGGGTGGCCGAGTGCGTCGTAGATGTCGCGCAGCGTGATCTGCGCGAGATCACGTGCGAGCGTCCAGCCGCCACCGTGGCCCTTCGCGGCCTGCACGTAACCAGCATCGCGTAGCCCCGCCATCACGCGGCGGACGACGACGGGATTCGTCTCCATCGCGCGCGCGAGGTTCTCGGACGTCATCGGCCCGGCGTGTTGCGCCATGTGCAGGAGCACGTGGAGCACCCCGGAGAGCCGACTATCGCGTCTCATGTAACTCTATATGTTACGTGATACGCGAGTTGTCAAGGTTGGTATGCTCGCAGACATGGCCGCGCGGGTGCTCGTCGTCGACAAGCTCGCGGCGACGCGAGACAGCGTCGCCGAGCTGCTTGCCGATCGCGCGGAGGTCGCGTGGGCGACGCGCGAGCAAGCAGTCACCCAGTTGCGCGCGGCTGCGAGCGCGGGCAGCGCGTACGACATCGTGCTGCTCGACGCGGATCCCGCGCCAGCGCCGGCGTTCGTCCAGAGCCTCGCCGCGGGCGGTGCACGCGTGATCCTGCTCGCCGGTGGCGGCGATCCGATCGGCCTCGCGATGAAGTGCGGTGCTGCCGACGTCGTCGGCCGGCCGCTCGTCGCGAGCGAGCTCGTGTTCCGCGTCGCGCGCGCGGCGCCGTCACCGGGCGCTGACAAGCGACGGCCGCGCAAGAGCGACGTCTTGATCGGCTCGGGCACGTGGATCAAGGAGCTCTACGATCGGATCGCGATGGTCGCCGCGACGGACGTCACGGTCGCGATCTTCGGCGAGAGCGGCACCGGCAAGGAGCTCGTCGCGCGAACGATCCACAACTCGTCGCCACGCCACGACTCACCATTCGTGGTCGTCAACTGCGCCGCGATCCCCGAGCAGCTCCTCGAGGACGAGCTGTTCGGTCACGTCCGCGGCGCGTTCACCGATGCCTCTCGCGATCGCGAAGGCCTGCTCGCGGCCGCCCACACCGGCACCGTGTTCCTCGACGAGATCGGCGAGCTGCCGCTGCCGCTTCAGGCCAAGATCCTGCGCGTGCTCCAGTCGCAGGAGTTCCGCCGGATCGGCGACGATCAAGATCGCCGCGTCGACGTCCGGATCATCACCGCGACGAATCGCGACCTCGACGAGCTCGTCGCGCGCGGCGAATTTCGCCAGGACCTCTACTACCGGATCAACGTGTTCCCGATGCACCTGCCGCCGCTGCGCGAGCGGCCCGAGGACATCGCGCTGCTCGTCCATCACTTCGTCCAGAAGTATCGCGGGCGGCTCGGCAAGGTGATCGAAGGGGTCACGCCGGGCGCGCTCCAGCGGCTCGCCTCGTACGACTTCCCCGGCAACGTGCGCGAGCTCGAGAACAAGATCCACCAGGCGATGGTCGTCGCCGCCGGCCCGCTGGTCGAAGCGACCGACGTCGCGCTGCCTCGCGCGGTGACGTCACCCGGCATGCGCGTCGACGTCGCGCGCCCGTTCCGCGAGGTCAAGCAGGAGACGATCGACGCGTTCGAACGCAGCTACCTGACCGAGCTGTTGCGCGTCCACCACGGCAACCTGGCGCAAGCCGCGCGCGCGGCCGGCATGGATCGCAAGAACCTGTGGGCACTCGTCGAGCGCCACGGCCTCGACCGCGCGACGTTCAAGAAGCCATAGCGAGCTCGCCGAGCAATGCGCGCGCGTCGTGCCGCTGCTAGAACGTGAAGTGCGAGACCCGGGCGACGATCGGGCGGAGCACGTCACGCGCGCTTTCGCGCAACAGATCCGACTCGCCGATCACACCTGCGAGCGCGGGGCCGAACGTGTAGTAGGTCTCGACGCCGAGCTCGCCGAGCGCGTTGGTCTCGAGCGCCATGTCGCGGAACCGGCGCAGCATCTCGACGTCGTTCGCCATCAGTGAGCCATACGCTGCGGTCGCGACGAAGCACGCGTCGACCGAGCCCGACACGCGCGCGGTCGTGACGACGTGCGTGATCGAGACCGGGCCGGCGTTGTGGCAGCCGTCGTAGGCGCGCACGCCGATCCAGTAGTCGGTCTCGGGCAACAGGTTGTCGACCTCGAACGTCTGGGTGTGGCCCGGATCTTCGGCGATCACCTTCGCGGTCACCGGCATCGACTCGACGAAGTTCGCCTCGGTCATCTCGGTGGTCGCGCGCACGCGGATCTCGTAGCCGCTGACGCGCTGGACTGGATCACCGACCCCGGGCGCCACGAACGCAAGATCGACGGTGCCCGACTGGACCTTCGTCGCGGCGAACGCATCGGGCGCGGTCGGTGCGCTCGTCCCGACGTCCGGGTTGTACGTGACCTTCACGCGATACATGTCACCGGCGTCGGCGACGAGCTGGAGCCGCGCCGCACCCGAGCCGGGTGTCGTCGTCGTGATCGTCGCATCTGCGGGGCGCACGAGGCCATCCGCGCCGGTCGGATCGCCGTAGCCCGTGTAGTCGAGGACCTCGGCGGTCGAGATCATCGACCCGACCGTGAACGGCACCTGATAGACCACCGACGGCTGGCCGCGATACGGCACGCCATACTCCGACCAGAAGATGCCGGGTGGCGACGGATAGCTCGCCGCGCTGTACGAGTTGTTGAAGTCGCCTTCCTTGGAGACCTCGATGAACAACTGGTAATCGCCGGCGGGCAGCGTTGCCGGTACCGGCCACGGTGCGTGCGAGCTCTCGCCCGCGAGCGGCGTCGGTTGCGACACCGCATCGAACGGGTTCATCGCCCTGAACATCGCGACCGACGCGGAGTCACCGGTCTGGGGCATGACGTCGGTGCGCGGCGGGTAACCGGTCTTCTCGGGCGCGTTCGAGAACACGCCCTTGTCGGTGCCGACCGCTCGGGTCGCGCAGGTGCCGGTGTCCCACGCGGGCTCGGTCGGCATCATCGGCCGGCAGTAGTGCGACTCCGGCGAGCTGTTGACGATCGGGTGGCTGAGATCGTTCTCGCCGCAGTGCGGATAGTCGGCGCCGCCGCCCATCGTGAAGCACGCGTTCGGATCTTGGTCGGGGTCGTTCTGGAAGATCAGCTGCGGGAACGCCTGGCCGTTCGCGTGCGACCATACCGGGAACGTCGTGATCCGGCGGCCGTAGGGCCAGTTCGGGCCGGTGTTGAAGTCGAACCGGCCCGGCCGATTGCCGAGGCCAAACGTGCCGGTCTGCTGCGTGATGAAGATCGTGTCGATGTACGCGCCGGCCGAGTCGGCGACCCACGCGACGATCTGGAGGTTGTCGCTCGGCGTGAACTGGACGTCGATGCAACGCTTGCCGTCGGCACGCGCAGTAGCAGTCGACGCGAGCATGACCAGAGCGAAACGCCACGATCTCATTCCCGGGCAGTATAGCTAGCGGAGCTTGGAAGACAGCGCCGAAAGCAGGTCGTGATCGGCCGCGATCCGTTTCACGGCCTGCGGGGCGACCGCCCCCGACTCGAGCAGCTTCGCGAGCGAGCGCTCGAGCGGCACCATCCCGGCGTCGCGGCCGGCCTGGATCGCGCTCGGCAACAGGTGGAGGTCGCCCTTGCGGATGATGTTCGACACCGCGGACGTGACGGGCACCACTTCGAGCGCGGGGGCGCGGCCTCCGTCACGCTTCGGCAGCAAGAACTGGGTGACGACGACGCGGAGCGCGCCGGCCAGCTGCGTGCGAATTTGCCGCTGCTGGCCCTCCGGGAACGCGTCGATCACGCGATCGATCGCACCGATCGCACTCGGCGCGTGCAGCGTCGCGAGCACGAGGTGGCCGGTCTCGGCGGCGGTCAACGCGGCCGCGAGGGTGTCGCGATCGCGAAGCTCGCCGAGCAGGATCACGTCGGGCGCTTCGCGCAACGCGGCGCGCAGGCCGTGCGCGAACGTCGGGATGTGGGTGCCGAGCTCGCGCTGGTGGATCAGGCAGCGCCGCGCGGCAAACCGATATTCGATCGGATCTTCGAGCGTGATCACGTGCGCGGCGCGGCGCTGATCGAGCAGATCGATCAACGCGGCGAGCGTCGTCGACTTGCCCGAGCCCGTCGGGCCACACACGAGGACGAGGCCATCGCGGAGCTCGACGATCGACGCGAGCTCGGGAGGCAGCGCGAGCTCGGTCAGGCTCGGGATTCGATCGCTGATCAAGCGTGCGGCGACCGCGCATCCGTTCATGTGCTCGAACGCGTTGACCCGGATCCGCACGCCGTCTAGCTCGAGCGAGAGATCGTGGTGCGCACCGAGGCCCTGAACACACACGGCGAGCTCGGCGTCGTCGGTCGCGAGGTCGTCTAACAGCTCCAGCCGACCGTCGAGCTTGATCCTCGTGCGCTGCCCGCTCGACACGAACACATCGGAGGCGCGGCGCGAGTGGGCGAGTGCAACCGGCTGCGCGAGCAACCGCGCGAGCCGCTGTCTCGCCGCGTCCGATGCGGACTCCGAGACCGAAAATGCCGATTCCGATTCCGATCCCGATTCCGATTCCGATCCCGATTCCGATCCCGATTCCGATGCCGACGCCGATGCCGATGCCGATGCCGATGCCGATTCCGATGCCGATGCCGGTGCCCGCTTCTGCACCAGCGCGATCGCCTTCGGTGCCAGCTTCGGCGCACTTGGCGTTGACGTGGGCGCCGCAGGTTTCGCAATCGCACCGCGCCTCGCCACGATCCGCAGCCCGTTCGCGCCTCTCTCGATCGTCACCGGATAACTCGCCCCATCCTCATCCTTGAACGCCACCATCAACGGCCCGTCATCCAGCGATCGCCCCGCCACGAGTGGCTGTGCGAACTCGTCGAGCATCGTCGCGTCGATCGCAGGGAGCGAGAGCGACTCGACGAGTCCGCGCCGGCGCAGGCTCGGCACGCGGCCGGCCTCGAGCGTGATCGCCTCGGCGTCGCGCAGCGTCATCACGCGGAGCAGGGAGACAACGGACATCCCGCCAAGCGTAGCAAGCAGCGCGCCTTGCCAACCGGCCACGATTCACTGACTTCGGCGGCCAGCGCGGCACGGCCGCTGCCAACTTGGCAGCCCGCGACCCAGCCTCGGCCAAACGTGCGATCCTCCCCCGCATGCGATTCGCCGTGGTGTTGCTCGTCGTCTGCGTCTCGACCGGCTGCCAGCGCAAGAAATCGCAGTGCGCGTCCGCGGTGTCCGGTGCGATCGATCGCATGGTCGCCGACGCGCGCGGCACGATGCCCCCGAGCGTCGCGGCGAACATCGCGCGCGTGGTGCCGCAGATGAAGTCGGCGATCACCGCGTCGTGCGAGCACGACGAGTGGGCGCCGAACGTGATCGAGTGCATCTCGAAGGCGGGTTCTCGCGAGGAGCTCGACGCGTGCGACGCGATGTTGACGCCGAAGCAGCGCGAGAACGAGCACAAGCGCAACGACGAGCTCCTGAAGAACGCGATCCAGCCGCTCCAGAAGAACGATCCGGACAAGTCTCGACGCGACCCGCACGAGGGCCTTGGAATTCCGCCGGCCGACCAGCTCCGCGGGGGCACCCCGCCAGCCCAGGGATCGGGTACCCCGGCGTTCTGAGCCCCATATCTGCAATTCCGAGGGGTTGTGGTAACGTGCCGCGGGCATGGCGGTCGATGACCTGCGCTCCGGTACCTGGGTCACCTATATCGGTGGACGCGCGACGAGCGCCCGGCTGCGCCGCTGCCGCATCGAAGTGCTCACGGGGCCAGATGCCGGGCTGATTCGCGACGTCGAAGCGCCGGTCATCCGGATCGGCGCGCGGCGGGGCAACGACGTCCAGCTCAGCGATTCGAAGGTCTCGGGCCTGCACTGCGAGATTCGCCTCGACGACCGCGGCTACCGGCTGCGCGACCTCGACTCGACGAACGGCACGTACGTGTCGTCGTTGCGGATCAACGACGTCTACATCGTCGCGGGGTCGCAGATCGCGCTCGGCGGCACGCGCCTGAAGTTCGATCCGCTCGGCGAGTCGGTCGAGATCGAGCTCGCCGATACAGATCGGTACGGTTCGATGATCGGGCGCTCGGTCAAGATGCGCGAGCTGTTCGCGCGGCTCGAGAAGCTCGCGCGCAGCGACGCCACGGTGCTCGTCACCGGCGAGACCGGCGCGGGCAAGGAGCTCGTCGCCGAAGCGCTGCACGATAACTCGCCGCGCGAGAAGGGCCCGTTCGTCGTCCTCGACTGCGGCTCGATCCCGCCGAACCTGATCGAGAGCGAGCTGTTCGGTC